>CAZTJD010000062.1:0-23047 GCA_964613985.1 uncultured Anaerolineales bacterium | reverse complement strand
TTGTGCACCCGCTACTGAAGGTCCTCTTGCTGGGGTTGATCCGCGTGGTCAAACTGTTATCTGGTGGCACAATCATGATAACGAGAATCGATTGGCGTTTTTGGATGAATGGATTGGTAAATTCAACGCAACCAACAAATGTGGCATCACCGTTGAACACCAGCACCAGGGTAGTTATAACGACATTCGTGACAAGATGAATGCTGGTATTGCTACTGGTGAACTTCCTGGATTGGTCGTCGGCTACCAGAATGACCAGGCGTTCTACGCTTTAGCGGGTGGTCTGGCTGATATGAACCAATACATTGACGATCCGACTTGGGGCCTTACGGCTGAAGATAGAGCAGATTTCTATGAATCCTTCCTTCAGCAGGGTGTCCACCCAGCTTTCGGTGGTGCTCGACTTGGCTTCCCGCCAAACCGTTCAATGGAAGGCATATTCTATAATATCACCTGGTTAAAGGAATTAGGGTTCGATGGTAATCCTCCTGAGACACCTGGAGAGTTCCGTGAGATGGCTTGTGCAGCAGCTGCCGCGAATGGCGACGGTACCGGGGGTTTCATTCTCCGTGATGATGCTTCTGCAGTTGCTGCCTGGACCTATGCTTTTGGTGGCGATATCCTTGATGAAGCCGGTACCAGCTATGTATACAACGGTCGGGCGACCATTGACGCCATGGCGTTCTTGAAGGGTATGCAGGATGACGGTTGTGCCTACCTATTCACAGAAGGCTATCCTGATCCCGAGTTCGCTGCTCGCCGGGCAATCTTCACCATGGGTTCCAGTTCTGGTCTGCCCTACTATGAAAGTGGAACCAAGGATATGGCTGAGGAACAGGGTCGAGAGCAGGATGAATGGGGCTTTGGCGCTGTTCCCCACACCACACCTGAGCCCGTCCAGAACATCTACGGAGGCGATGTGATGATCCCTGCCACGACTCCAGAAACCCAGCTGGCTGCCTGGATTTTCATCAAGTACCTCACTTCCCCAGAGGTGCAGGCAGGATGGGTAAGAGCTTCCAATTACTTCCCAACCCGCGCTTCCGTTATGGAATACCTTACCGATTATCTGGCAGAGAATCCCCAATGGGCTGCAGCGGTTGAGTTACTGCCATTCAGTTACTACGAACCACAGCTGATTTCCTACCAGGGTGTTCGAGATGCAGCTTCACAGGCTTTCAACGAGATAATGCAAGGAGCTGACATTCAGGAAACCCTCGATAACCTTACAGTAGAAGCCAACGAACTCCAGGCTGAACTGAAAGAATAATCTAATTCAAAGGCACGTTAACTGTAAAGGCCCCCCACAATGGGGGCCTTTTTTCTAATCAAGAAGCCAAGTATCTACTTAAAGGCGTAACCTGCTACCATAGGAGTTACTTTCTATGCCTGACCTATCCTCCTCACTCCTCCCAAATTTAACCTGCCAATCTATATCCGGAGTGGATATTAATAACCAGTTCATCCTACCAAAATATGATGATCAATCTATATTAAATATTCCCCCTACCATTTGCAAATGGATGGGGCTGCCCACTTTTGGAGCTGACTCACTAAAAAAAGAGATCACCAATACTTTCGAAAATAATATCCGCAAAGTGATATTAATTTTAATGGATGGACTATCTTACCAGCGTTTTCAGAAATGGCAATCAGAAAGCCCGGTCTGGAAACCCATTATCGATAACGGTCTCCTGGCACCATTGTCCTCAGTTGTCCCTAGTACAACCAGCTCCAGCCTCACCACCCTTTGGACTGCACGAAGTCCAGCTTCTCACGGGATTATCGGTTATGAAATGTGGCTAAAAGAATATGCCCTGGTAGCAAATATGATCTTGCACACACCAATGACATTTACAGATGAGGCTCCCGGCAGTTTGAAGAAAGCTGGTTTTTCACCCGATGCATTTCTTCGCCTCCCCACCTTGGGCACCCACTTACGGCACCATGGTTGCAAACCTTATTCCTTCACTCACCACAGCATTGCTAACTCCGGTCTATCTCAAATGCTGATGAGGGATGTTGAGGTATTCCCCTTCCAGACTCCAGCCTCTCTGTGGGTCAGCGTTCGTAATCTCATCGAAAAGAAACCTGCGGATAAGATCTTCATCTGGGCATATTGGGGACAGTTAGATGGGATTTCTCACTACCACGGACCGGATGATGAACGTGCGAAAGCTGAGTTTTCCCATTTCAGTATGGCTTTCGAACGTTACTTCTTTTCTCCTTTACCCATACAAGCCCGTCAAGACACCCTAATCATCCTCACCTCAGATCATGGTCAGACACACACGCCTCTAGAGAAAAATTACACACTCAAGCATCATCCCGAATTGAATCAATACCTGCGCCTCAAACCAACTTGCGAAAATCGTTTTGCATTTTTATACCTTAGACCCGGATTTGAAGAAAAGGTACGAGATTATTTCAATAAAATTTTTCCAGACCGGATTACTTTGATTTCCCATGACGAAGCGTTACAGGCAGGCCTTTTTGGCCCTGGATCAAATCACCCAGAATTGATCCACCGTATCGGAGACCTGATTGCCATCGCCCATGATGATGCTTATCTGTGGTGGTCAGATCAAGAGGATTTCCTGTTAGGTCGCCATGGAGGCTTGGGCCCAGATGACATGATCGTCCCCTTTGTTGCTGGAAGATTATAACCTTACCCGATCATCAATCGAGCTGCTTTGCGACCAATCTGCACTGCAAAATTTGTGCCCCTGTCCCAGGGGTAGACCTGACTCATACTGGCGAAATATAACCCTGGCAACGGGGTTTGTATGTCTGGAATATTTAATGATTGATTTACAAGAGGGACAGGTTGGGCGTATATTGTCTTCTGCACCCAGATCTTTTTGACCCAACTGGCATCAAACGCTGAATTTAGCTTTTGGATACCAGGGATAAATCTTGACAGCAGAGCTTCATCATTTAATACGAAATACTCATGGTCGGGTTCCAGGTAATCCCCACAATAAAGGATATGATCACCCCCAAAATGCTCTTTTGATAGAAAGTTGGTGTGTTCAACAACTGCCAGGAATGGATACCCGGCATCTTTTGGGATGTTATACCAGTAATATCCCTCCTCTGATACCCGGCGTTTTAAGGAGAGAATCATCACTACTGCTCCCATGGACTTCAGTGCTAACAAACTTTGTAAATAGTATTTGGGCAAATCCGGGGCAATTTTAGCCATCAACCTCGGAGATGTAGTCGATAGGACACGGTCATATTGCTGGTTTTCCACAGGTACAGTATCATCAACCCGTCGAACCATAACTTCATAGCCACCACTTGCCACGGGTCTGATCCGTTCTATTGGAGCCTTCAACTTTATTTGAACTCCCATATGAGTTAAATATTGTCCAAATTCATCAGCAAAGGCTTGAAATCCACCCTGGTATGTACCCAACCGCGTTGTTCTTGCGTGCAATCGAGCCCAGAACCATGCCATATTCACATCTTTATAGTAAGGTCCAAATTTACCAACCAGCAGGGGTTCCCACATTTGCTTATAAACATGGTCCCCGGCCCATTGGCGCATCCAGGAATCAGCTGTCGATTTTTCAAGGACTTTCCAATTATTTGTTAAACGCAAAAAAAGACCGACCAATCCAAACCGGATTTTATGGATACCCCAACCCAAACCAGGAAATAACAGGGCTTGAGGGATAGAATCAAAGGGATACCACTTCCCTCTATAATTCATTACAGTGAACGGACGTTTAAAAAGGACTTTATCTTTCCACCCCAGCTCTTCGATCAGACCCAACATATACTCGTCCGAGGCGAACCAGTGATGGTAGTATTTCTCAACAGTCCACTCCCAACCAGGTTCCTTGAATCCAGAAGCCAATCCTCCAACATGATCGGTTGCTTCAAAAATAACAACCTCATTACCGGCTTGTACCAGGTCATAAGCAGCAGCCATCCCACCAAATCCTGCGCCGATAATTGCAATTTTCATTTTTCTTCAGCCTTAATTTGATTGTCAAGGCGTTTTGCTAAAACATGGAGTTTATCCCATTCTTGGCGGATGACATAAATCATTGCCAGAATGCGCAGCCAACGAAGTTCACAATTCGGATTGATTGCCAGGTGTTCAAATACTGCCACGGCCTTGTCGTCTGTCCGACGGGTCTTTGCAAATTCTACTGCCAGTTGAGTAACATAGGCTTCCCTTTGTTGGCGCACCTTCTCCAGGTGCGCTTCTTCTTTCCGCTGCTTTAAGACCTTTTGCCCAACTTTATGAACAGCCAGGTTTAATTCATCCACAGTAAAAGGTTTTATCAGGTATTCACGGACTCCCACTGACATCGCCCTGCGCAGCATTTGACTATCTCGTTCACCTGAAATAACGATACAGGCAATGTCTGGATCGGTTTCGCGCATAGATTCGAAAGCAGATAACCCATCTACTTCAGGCATATTGATATCTAAAATGACAATATCCGGTTTGGTATCGCGTGCCATATCAATAGCTTGCCGACCATTTTTAGCAATGGCTACAACATTTACGTCAGATATCATCGCCAGCATCAGCCGTGTGTTTCTTCGGGTTTCCTGAATATCATCAGCTATTAACACACGCAAACGTTTTGAGATAGGCTCAGGTGGATTTCGGTGAACTACCACGGCAAACAACTCGTAGGGACGAAATCAATGGGTTTTATCGAAAACATATCTTTGTAAAAATCTAGTTGTAAAGTGAGTGATGGATAAACCAATAGTAAATATTATACTGGAGATTGGCTTTCGTATCGGAATATATTATCGATACCCTGACTTATGTACGATCTTCATCGGTTATATTTGCATTACGATGAGGGGTAAATTTCGTGGACTCGATACCATCAGCAGTATCGCGAGTACTAGCGGCCTTGGTAGTACTAACGGTCTCTTCCTGCAGTTCATCAAAGTTATCTCGCCAATGGATACCCTCACGTGCTAAATAGAATGCACCTAATACCGTAATTGGTAACCACAAGGCAACATGTAATACAATCGTGTATCCAGCTGCCGTTGCCTGGTCTACACCATATGCTTGCAATACCGCAATCCCTGGTGCGTCAAAAGTTCCTATATAGCCGGGAGCAGAGGGAATGGTTGTCGCCAGATTCACAATTCCGTTCATCAACATCAATGCAAAAAAAGACACCCGGAAATTAAAAGCGTGCATCACAAACCAGTATTTACCGGTTTCAAGCAACCAGATGACTACAGAGGTGATAAAAACCATTAATGCCTCTCTTGGGCTTCGTAGCGATTCCAGACCAGCAAGGAAAGGCAAGATGATATTTTGAACCTTTTCCTGTAAGCGTCCAGGTATAAATCGATGAATTAACCAGGTCAGGACATTCTCAGCTTTAGATGGAAACATAGCCGCAAGCAAAAACAAAGCTAAAGCGCCAATAAACCCAACAGAACCAACCAGTGCCAGGGTTTGAATATTTCCGATAAAACCCGAATCCCCCGTAAGACGAGTCAATTCGGTCAAGTTCAGGAAAACGAAAGCCAACATTACAACCCCATCATAAACCCGTTCAATAATAATCGTTGCCAGCGATGCTGAAATTGCCACATTTTCTCGTCGTTTTAGGATCACAGCACGAAGAACCTCACCAGCACGTGCTGGATAAATATTATTTCCCATGTAACCGATTGCAACGATGGGAAACATTTTCCTGGTCGAAATGGACTTCAAAGGACGCAAAAGGTAATGCCACCGCCAGGCTCGAACCCACACCCCAATAAAATAAACGACCACACCAGGGATTAGCCACCAATAATCTGCTTCCTGGAGTGCACCCCACATATCACCAATTTTTAACCCCCTTAGCGCCAGATATAGGAACACCACGCTGATTAACACGCCGACCCAAAATTGCCATCGTTTCATAAGCAAAATTTTACCATCCTATAAAGCATTCTCACCATGATAAAGAAACTGACCAAATTTTCTCTGATCTTCTATGCGTCACCATTTTTATTATTTATCTTTATAAATCATTAATCCAGGCGAGGTTTGTGGTTGTTATCAATTAATAAACGATAAAGGAATGAGTATCTGACACTCTTCTCCCCTAGCTATCTCCTAAATTCACTTAAGGATTCCATAAAAAAATACTTTCATCTTTCATTCAGTTATAATGTTGATGTCATCTGCTCAAAATTAGTAAGAAATTGCAGGAATATTCAGTACGTAGATTCAACTCATAAGTGCAACGAAAACCCAATCGACATCCCCTGAAATAAAAAAATTTAAAGAATATGTTCCATTTCATTTCGATCAGATATTTATTCCAGCAAACCCACAATTATCAATCCCTATTTGCTTACCAGGATAAGCTAGAATTTTTACTTAACTTTAATAATGCAGAAGAATTTATTTTTACGTAATAACCACTAATTCTCCACATTTCTGTGGATTTGCATGAAATCGAGTAATGAACATGAATATGGCCTCCCTTACCCAAGAAATTAAGAATGAAGCACACCGACAGGGTTTTCAACTCGTAGGGATTACCTCACCAAATCCTCCACTTCACCTCGAGACCTATTTCTCATGGCTTGAAAAAGGACACCATGCCAGTATGGATTGGATGGGGACTGATTGTGCTCGTCAGCGCAGAGCAAACCCATTAGAAATATTGCCGGATTGTCAATCGATCCTAATCCTTGGAATCCGCTATCCAAAACCCAACCATACCAACACAAAAGATAGAACGACTGCTCGTGTGGCTTCTTATGCATCGGGAGATGATTATCATAATATACTCCCAGAACGCCTGAAAAGTATCATTTCCTTCATCCAAAATCGAACGGGCAAGGACATTTCTAATCGGTGGTATACAGATACCGGTCCCATCCTTGAACGAGAACTTGCGCAACGAGCTGGATTGGGTTGGATTGGAAAGAATTCCTGCCTGATAAATCCTAATTCAGGTTCTTATATCTTGCTGGCAGAGATCTTGCTTGGGATCGAATTAAAAATTGATCAGCCGTTCGATGCTGATTTTTGTGGTTCTTGTCGTCGTTGTATAACCAACTGCCCAACGGGATGTATCACCTCCAATAGGACAATCGATTCCAACCGTTGTATTTCCTATCTAACGATTGAGCATAAAGGATTTATCCCTGAAGACTTAAAACCCCAGATCGGAAATTGGCTCTTTGGTTGCGATATATGCCAGATCGTTTGTCCTTGGAATCAAAAATTTTCAGACACTGAGTATGAAACTGAATTTAAAGCCCGACCAGGTATCCCCCCTCCCCATTTAGTAGATGAATTATCTCTAACACCCGAACAATTCAACCAGAAATACAGAGGTAGTCCAATAATGAGGTCAAAGCGTCGTGGATACCTGAGAAATGCTGCCATTGTCCTCGGAAATATTGGGGATGAAAAGTTTGTCATCGCTCTCATTGATGCCTTACATGATCCCGAGGAATTAATCCGCAGCCATTCCGCCTGGGCACTTGGACATATAGGCGGGGAAAAAGCCAAGCAAGCCCTGTCGCATTCCTTGCAGGTAGAATCTCATCCTAAAGTAAGGATTGAAATCAAAAAAGCTATAAACCAGATCAATAACTCCACCCCGGGTTAAATAATCCTACGAAGAAAACTAACGCCCCACACAATCCCAAAGATAGCAGTACAGGTTAACACAATCGCTGCACCTGAAGCAATGCTTAAATAATAAGAAAGGTACAATCCTATTACACCAGAAAGAGAAGCGATGACTGCCGCTATAAGCATCATCACCGGCAATCTCTTGGTTAACAAAAAGGCTGCTGCAGACGGTGTCACCAACATGGCAACCATTAATGCAACTCCAACAGTCTGGAGGGACACCACAATCGTGATCGAAATGAGGATGAGCAGCATCATTTCTAGCAACCGCACGGGGAGTCGAAGCGTTGCTGCCAGGATCGAATCAAAAGAAAGCACCATTAATTCCTTATAAAAAGCTAAAATCGCTAACAAAACAAAACCACCAAAACCGGCAATAATCCACAAATCGTTACCCCGAACACCTAAAACATCTCCAAATAAAAAATGAGCCAGATCGACTGTGTAACTGCGAACCGTCGATATCAGGGCGACACCCAGAGCAAACATACCTGCAAATATAATCCCAATCGCAGTATCTTCCTTGATCTTGGTGCTTTTACTAATAGCCCCAATACCTAAAGAACTAAAGATCGCAGTAATCAGAGCCCAAAAAAATAACGGTTCTCGAGTGCCTCCACCAACCAGGTATCCCACTGCAATCCCTGGTAAAATCGCATGTGCAAGGGCATCTCCGAAAAATGCCATGCCGCGCAGTACGATGTATGTTCCCACTACGGCACAAACAATACCTACCATAGTGGTTGCGATTAGACCACGCACCATGAAAGCATAATTCAGGGGTTCAAGGATATATTCAAGCATTTCTATTTATCATCACAGCAGGTATCACCGACTGCCAACATCCCATCCTCGGTAGGGACGAGGTGGAGATGACTGCCATAAGCTTTCACCAGGTTCTCAGGGATGAGTACTTCTTCTGCAGAACCAATCCCAATCATTTGCTTATTAAGCAGCATCACGCGGTTAAACCTTTGAGCAGCTAGATTTAAGTCGTGCAGGGAAAGGAGGACCGTCACACCTACTTCTCTGAGATTATCTAAAATCAGAAATACTTCTTCCTGGGTATTAACATCCAGTCCTGTTAAAGGTTCATCCATCAACATCAATTCTGCCTCTTGAGCTAATGCTCTGGCAATGAACATACGCTGCTGCTGCCCCCCCGAGAGTTGGCTGATTTGCCTGTCTGCCAGATGATCCATTCCCACGATTTCTAACGAATGATCGACAACACCCCAGTCTTTTGTTTTGGGATTACGGAACAAACCCATTTTCCCAACTCGACCCATCATCACAACATCAGCAACAGTGACCGGAAAATTCCAATCGATCTGGCTTCTTTGAGAAATATAAGCAATGCAGATATGTCCTCCCGGCTCATATCCGAATACATTAACCTTTCCCGCACTTGGAGCTAATACGCCAGCAATTACTTTTAATAAGGTGCTTTTTCCCGCACCATTGGGACCA
The DNA here is from genome assembly GCA_964613985.1 of uncultured Anaerolineales bacterium. Taxonomy (GTDB): domain Bacteria; phylum Chloroflexota; class Anaerolineae; order Anaerolineales; family UBA11858; genus CAZTJD01. Next base: position 13,935 of record CAZTJD010000062.1, on the reverse strand, counting down.
ACCACAGCGATTCTTTCCCCAATATTCAGATCAAAAGTAACTCCTTCCAATGCAAGAACAGAATCGTAATGTACAGCAAGTTCATGGATGCTGACAATCGGTTTCCCAATTTCATGTGGATGACGCTGCTTTGAAAGATGCGTTGTTGTTTTTTGAAGTTCAGTAAACATTTTTATTTCCTAATTAAAAACGTCCGCCACCTATCCCATCACCAAGTTCCAAATGAAATCCGGATTCAATACGATCTTGATATATTGTTCCCCATGATTATAATTCAAGAATTACGGTTTTTCTAAGCCGTGAGCATCCAGCAACGCTTCATCTGTCAATAAGCAGGTTGTAGCGCCATCTGCAACTATCTCCCCCTGATCCATAATCACCATCCTGGGGAATAATTCTTTGACCATACGTAGATCGTGGGTCGAGACGAGCATGGTTATGGACATTTCATCCAACAAGCTAATTAGCGAGCGTCGTGTACGTGGATCAAGTCCAGCAGAAGGTTCGTCCAACACCAGGATTTGTGGTTCCATAGAAAGAACCGTTGCTATAGAAATACGCTTCTTCTGTCCCATGCTCAAATGGTGTGATAGCCTGTCTTCAAAACCACCCATCCGAACTGCTTCAAGGGCTGACTTCACCCTTTGGTAAATAACTTCTTCAGGTAACCCCATATGTAGAGGACCAAAGGCGACATCTTCAAACACCGTTGGTGAAAAAAGTTGATCATCAGGATTCTGAAAGACCAATCCCACAGTAGCCCGGATGACTGGTAGATTCCCGTCAACCATAGTCATCCCGGCAACGGAAACCGCACCATTACCGCGTAAAATCCCGTTCAAATGCAACATCAAGGTAGACTTTCCTGCACCATTTGGCCCAACCAGGGCAACTTTTTCACCAACACTGAGCTTTAGACTCACTCCTTTCAAAGCTACATTTCCATCCGGGTAAGCAAAGTGCAAATTTTCAACCTTTATGATTTCCCCAGCAGCTTCAGGAATTTCAATTGTATAAAGCGGTTTATGTTTACTCGGCATCAGCGAACCCATCCAATAAGTTGTATAACAACCAAATAAAATAATCCAAAGCAGAGCACGAGCCAATCGAAACGAGTCATGACATGCCTCTTAAGTGTGCGAATATATCCCGTGTAACCACGTGACAGCATAGCATTGTAGATCCTATCAGAACGCTCATAACTACGGAGGAACAATTGCCCTGCCATGCTGCCAACGATCTTCATTCTCCAAGTCAAACTGCCACCATGTTTTTGCCCGGGAAGTCCAGCACTTCTTGATTCTCGTGCTCGTATCAAGCGCGAGGCTTCATCTGCAAGCACGAAAATATAGCGATATAAGAAGGCAATGATTGAGGTAAGGATCCTGGGTACCCGTAAGTGTTCAAACGCATGAATTAGGCTTGGGAATTGGGTGGTAGATACCAGTAAAATTGCCATTTGGATTGATAACCAGGCACGGATCAAGATGCTAAAAAACCGTATCAGACCATAATCCGTTGGTATCAGGGTCAAAAAACCCAGATCCCATTCTGCTAAAGGTCGTCCTTGTGGGGAGAATATCACTGTGATAGCTACCACAAGAAACGGGAGAACGACAAAGGAACGCTTCAACGAAAAACCCAGACCGAGTTGGGATAGATCATTAACTAAGAGCACTAAAAACCACGATACACAGAAAGCCAACCAGCTCCCATCGGGTAATAGGGCATTAGAGATAATAAATCCAATTGAAATAACAACCTTTACCCTTGGATCTAGGCGGTGAATAACGCTGTCTATCGTGACATATTGATCAAAAGCATTTACATGCATGGTCATGAGAAGTCATCCACTGGTAAGTTGTGATAAAAAAAACTGGCTGAAATTTTACCACCCTTTGAGTATTTTTCTCTTGGTAGAAGAACTTAATCCATGCGAGAAACACTACCTGTTCTCAGGCAATCCAATGCTCAATCAAGATTAATATAAAAAAATCTTTCACTCGCTTCCCTGCATTTGGTGTAGGGAAGCGAGTGAAACTAAAGATTATTACACATCTTCGGGCTTTCGCAAACTACGTCCCACCAGGATTAAAATACCCAACAAGATCAAAGCCCCGACCGCCCCAGCAACAATAGTGGAAATACCGGTCTCTCCGAGGAATGGGATCGTATAATCTGGCAGGATCTGATAGGGTGCGTTCATTCCCCTTTCCAAAAAGCCCATATCCTCCGCTACCCGTTCTAAACCATCTGGACTTCCGGATGCCAAAGGAGATAATAAAACCGCCAGCAGGGAGATGAGAATGCCTGCATATATCCAACCTCTACCGCCACTGGCAGTGGTTTTCTTGGCACTTAACAGGTCTGGTCGAGTTTGCTCAATAAAAGCCAGTGCAGCGGCGGTAATCAAACCCTCACCGAGACCTATTAGCGCATGCACGCCTAACATGGCGGGAACCACAATTTCTAACCGTGAAGTTCCACTTAGCCACAGTTGGAGTGAGGTCAACAGAGCTGCTGACATCGTCGATACCCATGCTGCTATACCAGCAACTGTAAATCGTATACCCTTACTTTGGTTTACGACCATTCGATATAAACCAAAACCGATAGCCGCGGTAAGGATGCCCATGTTGAAGATATTGGCGCCCATAACCAGCAAACCGCCATCTTGAAAAAGTAATGCCTGTACAGAAATGACTGCGGTCATAACCAAAATGCCAGCCCAAGGGCCTAAAACAATCGCAGCCAGGGCACCACCTAGGAAATGTCCTGATGTGCCACCGGCAACTGGAAAGTTTAACATTTGGGCAGCAAAGATAAATGCAGCCATGACCCCCATTAAGGGGATCTGCTTTTCGCCCAGCGTTTTATTCGTCTTCGAAATTGCTAAGGCAACCATAATCAAGGTCGCTAACCAAAAGACCACGGAAATGGTCAGGCTTAAGAAACCATCGGGTATATGCATTGCAACAGGGGATAATAGCATCAGAACCTTCCTTTCGATACAAGAAACTTTTGAGGATTAAGTTGCTTGACTGACTGTGGAATCGCCACATTCAGCGCATTGACCAAAAATTGACAGATGGTCCAAATCAGGTTTGAAACCATATTTCATCTGCAATGTCTCTCCTATCGGAAACAATATTTCCGGAGTTGCCTCGATAATTCTGTTACATGACCGGCATACAAGATGAAGATGAGGGCCATGTTCATGGGTCGCGTAAACGATTTTCCCCTCACCCAAATCACTACGGCAGGCGAGTCCTTCTTCCCATAACAATTCCAGAGTCCGGTAAATTGTTGCCAGGTTTACTGCCTGTGTTTGTTTTCTTACTTCTGCATAAACTTCTTCAGCTGACATGTGTTTTGCACCGTGTGAAACCGCCATGACAATCACCTCCCGCTGGAGCGTAATCCGGTAACCGCGTTCACGCAAAACTGATAGAATTTTGGCTCCTTGAGACATATCGAAACTCCTTATTGCGAACAATTGCAACAATAATAATTATATTCTAGCTGCGCATTTTGTCAAGTCAAGAAGCAATTCGCAACCCATTTGAATCGAAAAATCTATCAAAAGTATCCATACTACAGTAGTCGTAACCTACTTCTAAAAGTTTTTACATTGTCAAACATTTGAAACCAGGGTCCTTGAATCTGTTAACAGTTTTCCATTGTTACTCAATTAATCACTAACGCCAGACCCTCCTCTTGAAATATAATTTCCCCGCATTTTTGCTAAAATAATCAGTCTGGGTTAAAAGTAAATTTACTAAATAATACCTGGTAGCAACGAGAATCTCCACCACTGCGCGCCAGGAATGAGTAAAGTAATATCTACTGTTTTTAGATTGATAAACCTTGTTGTTATCAGATTCCCAGATTCTAAGTACATTAGGGAGTAGATGTTAACGTGGCTTCTACTTCTGTCGCTGTTGGTACAGGTGTTACCAGGTTCACTCGTATGACCAGGATTTGACCAACAAATATGGCATTGGGATCCTCAAGTTCATTAACTTCAAGAATATCCTCAATCGTGCTGTTAAATTCATCAGCAATGAGTGCCAAAGAATCACCAGATTGGACCATATATTCAATCCTGGTCCCCTGAGGTAAACCTTCCGGTAGGGGAGTTGAGGTAGCAAGTTCAGTTCCTGGAGGAGGAATTAACAACTCATCTCCAACCTTAATCACAGGGTTTTGCGGATCCAGGTTCAATCGTTCCCGGTTGGCTTCAATTAAGACCAGGATATTGATTTCGAACCTTTCAGCCAATTCAAAAAGAGTATCCCCCTCCTCTACGGTATAGATAAACGGTCCGCTTGGTGTTGGGGTAGGGGTGATCGTAGCTGTATCAGTTGGTAAAGGTGTATCGGTCGGAAGCGGACTGGCAGTCGGCGAGGGGGGTATGGGTGTAGGTGTCCAGGTTACCGTTGCTGTAGGGGTGACCGAAGAAAAAAAGGAGAAAGGGAGTGCTGGTTTTTGATCTCTTGTGAACCAATAGATCAAACCTGCTGTCGCAATGAATACAATAACCACGAAACTCCAAAATACGATTTTCGGCCAGATTTGAGAATGCGCCTGCTGACGTCGATAGGCATCGATAATTTCCTTGGGTGAGTCTTTTTCACTCATAGATAGCTCTCTTTTCAAAACGGTGCTGGGTGGTGATTTTACCTTATTTTCTATAGTGTGGCGAATCACCAAAATATGTGATTTTCTTCAATCTAACGCATAACGCCCAACGAATCCCATATAGCTTTATCATCCGTGGAAACACCATTGGCATAAACGATGAGATAAAAACGCACCGTTTTCCCTTTCAAATCGGAAAGATCAATATTGATTTTCCGTAAAGTTCCATCGCAGTACTCATTCCAAGAACCTAGCGAAGTTATAGTATTCAGATCATCCCCTATTGTGTAGTCTATCTCGAAAATTACATCCCCCGCGCCACAGCTTCCATCACTCTCAGCCAGGAAGCCAACCTTTGCAGTGATATGATCCCCTTTCCCCACAAGATATGCAGGATACCGACCAATGATGTAGCCATTATTATCTGGGTGTGTCTCGAGAATCGAACCTGATATTCGCCCTTCCTCAAGTTTCACATTCTTATGTGTCATAACATAAGCATCCGTTCCAGAAACAGGTCCACCATAGGGTAAAGAAATATCACCTGGTAAAGTATATGTGATCGTACCTGTTCCACTGCCCCAAATCGCGTCTTCAGCCAGGGCGATAAAATCAAGCATGACTCCCGATGCATCCTGCACCTTGATCTCTACAAAAAACAGAGAGGATTTATCTCCTAAACCAAAGACTTCTCCATCCGAATTTCGTAGCTTAAAATTTCCTCGGTAAGTTCCGGGGTCATTTGGTGCTTCGAGGTTAACTGAAAGGTCAATCACATCCCCCGGAGCCACGGTGTTGGTTGTTAATTGTTTAGAAAGAGGCGTTCCCATTGCCTCACCAGAGATAAACACTAAAGAATACCCTGATGTCCAAGTGCAACTACCACTATTTTTTAACCGCCAAGTTTTCGTAAATTGCTGACCTGGAACCAACACGGTTCCATCAGGAATAGAGATATCCTTAACAAAAGAGATATGATCACAAGGGATAGGTGTATCGGTTGGCGAAGGCTCGGGAGTATTTGTTGCTGATGGCTGTAAGGTATCAGTAGGACGTATTTCTTCGGTCGGTGAAGGTGTGACAATAAGTTGGGATTGTTCTTCTTGAATTGTTGGTGAGAGTATTTCTTGTTGTTTTCTCAGTTCTGCATCAAGCGTCAACTGGGCTTCCACCGTTTGTGCTGCTATCGTATGGATTAAACCACTAGTATCCAGGGTAGGTTCATTTTTCCCAGGCATATTACATGCGTTTAGCAGGAGAATCACCAAGGATAAAATAATTATATAGAGACAAGTCCGCGTTTTACCCATGTAGCAACCTTTTATTCTCAATGTGTATCAAGTTATTTTTCCTCCAGCTATCAGTTTACATCTAGTTTTCTGAGAATGCAATATCGAACCGGAGATTATTTTATTGATTATATGACAACCGCAAACGGCCCTGCATCGACCATGGACCAGTCCATGTGATGGTAACGGGTAAAATCATTCCTCTTATTTCTTCGTTACATTCTACAAATACGAGCTTATTGGTTGGTGTACGTCCTCGCCAGCGATCTCTAACCTTGTCTTCAAAGAGAACATCTACGGTTTTTCCCTGGTAATCCCCATTAATTTTGGCAGCTATACCTTCTTGCAGGTTTTCCAGCAACCTGAACCGACGCATTTTTTCTGCTTCTGAGACATTATCAACCATTTTGCGATCTGCCAAGGTACCAGGTCTCGTTGAATAACGCGCCAGGTGTGCTACATCCATCTCAAGCTCTGCTATTAGATCATGAGTCTTCTGGAATTGTGCCTCCGTTTCACCTGGAAAACCCACAATAATATCCGTAGCAATTGCTACCCCGGAGATACGTTCCCGAATTTGATAGATAAGTTTTCGGTAATCTTCAACTGTGTATCCTCGCCGCATATTAGCAAGTATTTCATTGTCCCCAGCTTGAACGGGGACTTCGATGTGGGGCATTATTTTCATGTTTTTTGCCACGGTAGCCAACAACTCCGAGGTCATCCAATTCGGATGAGAGGTAAGAAATCGAACTCGTTCCAGACCTTCAACCTCTTGTACCAGACGGAGTAACCCGCTGAGGTTAGAACCACCTGGAATGTCCTTCCCATAACGGTCAACTATCTGCCCGAGTAGCGTAATCTCTTTTACACCTTGAGCCACTAAAGAGCGCACTTCCCCAACAATATCTCCCACTGGACGACTCCGTTCGACGCCGCGTCGGTAAGGGATGACACAATAGCTGCAAGCATGAGAACAACCCAATACGACCGGAACGAAAGCAGATACAAGCTTACCTCGTTCTTCCATCGGTAAGTTTAACTCCCCATCCATAAAAGAAAACCTTCTTGAGGTCTCTGCATCCTCAATTGATCGTGATTCATCCTGGGTTAGGTATGAAACAAGTGGACCCGGGTCCGATGGAGGAGAAAATACATCCACAAGAGGGAATCTACCTTTCAGGTGTTCGTGTCCTTTCACTCCAACAAGGCAACCCATCAGGTTGATTACAACATCCGGTCTATGTTTTTTAATATGTTTCAATGAATTCAATCGACCATAGGCTTTATCCTCAGCGCTCTGCCTGACAACACAAGTATTTAACACGATAACATCTGCCTCTTCAGCCTTCTGGATCGGTTCATATCCCAGACTCTCCAAGGCAGAAGCAACCCTTCTTGAATCTGCGACGTTCATCTGACATCCAGAGGTCCAAATATGATATTTCATATCCATATTATATCAGTTTGCCAATCCAATGTGGAGATTTTGTTCAGTAGTGTTCTATCTAATATGAATGTTAAAATTTGGGTACTGGGTTATTAGGCAAGGTTCTAGTTATAACAAAGTAATGATCGTTCATCCTGCTTTGTTTCATTGAAGAATGATATATCGAATAATAATGATGGCAAGACCACTAAGAATACCGCGTTTATGAGGAATAAGATGACTTTGCTATAAAAACCGAGTTTTTTAGGATTTGATGGTAATGGTTTTCCACTTTGGGCTCGAAAATTGGCAATTTGAGGGATAACGCCCTCGAAAATTCGGTTTTTCGGGTTTTTTTTCCATCTAGAAATCATCCATACCTTTTTACAGTAGACTCATAAGATTACTCCTTATATTTAATTAAAACAGTTTATAATGTTTCAAGACAAACACTAAATAAACCCCTCATATAAACAAACGGAACCATCCAGTTTACTTTTATAAAGACAAAACGATCTGTCACATATTCAATGATCGTCCCTCCATCAGGATATGAGAGAATAGAAATTTGATCGAATATAGCAACCCTAATTCTATATTTTTCAACTAAAAATTTTTCCAGGAGACTTTATGTTTGATCCCAAGAAAATTGACCAGCTGAAAGAAAATCAACAAAAGTGGGAAAATGGAACCCTCAAGCCCACGCTTCAGAAATTCCCAGAGAGGAGAGAGGATTTTATTACCACTTCCTCTGAACCAGTTAATCTAGTTTATACACCACTAGATATCCAGGACATGGAATTTGAGAGGGATTTAAATTTTCCCGGAGAATATCCCTATACTAGGGGTATACATGCCACAATGCACCGCGGACGTCTTTGGACCATGAGAATGTTTGCTGGTTTTGGAACAGCAGAAGAGACCAATCAAAGATTCAAATACCTCCTTGACCAGGGTCAAACTGGACTTTCTATCGCTTTCGACCTGCCAACATTGATGGGATATGATAGTGATTCTCCAGAAGCGTTGGGAGAATTTGGGAAATGTGGAGTCGCGGTATCTTCTCTTAAAGATATGGAAATTTTATTGGATGGTATTCCTCTGGATAAGGTTTCCACCAGTATGACGATAAATTCCCCCGCAGCCATAATCTGGGCAATGTATATTGCAACAGCAGAAAAACAAGGCATAAACTGTTCTCATTTACGGGGTACCACACAGAATGATATTCTAAAAGAATATATAGCTCAAAAAGAATATGTATTCCCCCCAAAACCATCAATGCGTCTGGTAACAGACACGGTGGAATTCGGCACAGCTCAATTACCACAATGGAATACCATTTCAATTTCGGGTTACCACATACGTGAAGCAGGGTCAACAGCAGCCCAGGAACTCGCCTTCACCCTTGCAGACGGCCTTGAATATGTCCGTTGGGCGATCGACCGCGGCCTTAAAGTGGATGATTTTGCCCCCAGACTTTCATTCTTTTTTAATGCCCACAACGATTTTTTCGAAGAGATTGCCAAATACCGAGCAGCAAGGCGAATCTGGGCGCGTGAGATGCGCAATTCCTTTGGTGCGAAAGAATCTCGATCCTGGCTCATGCGCTTCCACACTCAAACCGCTGGTGTATCCCTCACAGCGCAGCAGCCTCAAAACAACATCGTCCGTGTCACCATTCAGGCACTTGCAGCCATCCTTGGTGGGACTCAATCCCTACACACCAACAGCATGGACGAGGCTTTGGCACTACCTTCTGAACATGCTGTTACTATCGCACTCCGTACACAACAAATAATCGCCGATGAATCTGGGGTCGCTAACACTATTGATCCCCTGGGTGGATCATATTTTGTCGAGTCACAGACCAACCGCATTGAGGCTCAGGCATACAGCTACTTTGAGCAAATTGGCAACCTGGGGGGAGTACTTCCAGCAATCGAAAAAGGATTTTTCCAATCAGAAATTGCCAATGCTGCATACCAATATCAAAAAGAAATCGACACGGATTTGCGCAAGATCGTTGGTGTAAACGCTTATAACGAGAAAGAAAACATTATGATCCCTCTATTAGATATGGATCCGCAAGGCTATCAACGTCAGGAGGCTCGAATGAGAACCATTCGTGAGGAAAGGGATAATGGTCAGGTGGGTCAAGCTTTAGACAGGTTAAGGATTGCCTGCCAGGGTACAGAGAACACCATGCCTCACATCCTCAAAGCGGTTCATGCGTATGCGACTTTGGCGGAAATAATGAATGTAATGAAAGAGGTTTTTGGGGTTTATCAGGAACCGAACTGGATTTAGAACCAAATAAGTATTGAGAAAATTACTTAGGCAACATGATTGATATCCGCCCTATCAAAATTATTTTAGCCGCATAAAAATCGACCCTGGTACTGCAGACGACGGATGAAGTAATGCATCCGCCAAGTCCACTGCATGGCAAGGATATCTGGATAATCGAACCTTCCTTTAGATTATTAATCCTACTTCTGCTCCTTACCCCCGCTCAGCTTGCGTGATGGTTTTAATCATATGAGGGTTAAGATACCGGTTGAACAAACGATGACACCTCAATTTCGCATCCAAATTGCTTTGTTCGCATTCATCAAGACGGTTTTTAACACCTGCTTTCGAATGATCTATCCATTTTTGCCAGTCTTCAGTCGCAGTTTAGGTGTTGATATTTCAACCTTGTCTTTAGCCTTAACTGGCAGGCAGGCAATTGGAGTTATTGGCCCTTTCCTCGCAATTCTTTTTGAGAGAAGGGGACGAAAGCTGGGGATATTAATTAGTTTAAGTCTATTCACGATCGGCGTAATCCTTGTTGTGTTGTGGCCGGTTTATCCAGTCTTCATCCTCACCCTGGTTCTTACCACACTTGGGAAGTATATGTTTGACCCAGTCATGCAGGGGTATATTGGGGATCAAGTAAAATATCAAAAAAGGGGCCTGGCTATTGCTGTGACTGAGTTAGGTTGGTCCATGGCTTTTATCATCGGTATCCCATTGATGGGTTTTTTAATATCCCGCCGTGGTTGGATGTCCCCCTTTTGCTTATTGACAATACTTGGGTTTCTTTCCATCATACTGATCGGAAAAATCATCCATCCAACACCCAGGTATGGCATTGGTTGGTCACAAATCATCGAAAATTGTCGTCGCGTTTTGAGCTTCCCACCTGCCCTGGCTGCGCTTTCCATTGGCACTACGATCACCATTGCAAATGAATTAATTAACCTGGTTTTTGGTCTTTGGCTTGAAGATACTTTTGGTCTGCAGATTATGGCTCTTGGGGGTGCGGCTGCAGCCATTGGACTCGCCGAGTTAGGTGGGGAGTCTTTAACGGGCGGGTTCGTAGACCGGTTAGGAAAAGCTCGGTCTGTAGGTCTGGGAATTGCCGCTAACGTAGTTGCATCTGCTATCTTGCCAATTCTAGGAAGAAGTCCATCAGGGGCAGTCATCGCACTCTTCCTATTTTACTTAACTTTCGAATTTACCCTTGTGGCAGTAATCCCAATGATGACCGAGATAATGCCATCCGCACGGGTAACCTTGTTGGCATTCAACGTCGCTTGTCTCTCCATCGGCAGAGGCGTAGGTGCCTTGATTGCACCACCAATCTATCTGTTAGGGATTGGTTTCAGTGCAGCAGCAGCGATTTTATTAGACCTTTTAGCCTTCCTTGCCCTTAGAAAACTGAACCAGATGGATACCCACGCTATATAACCAGGACCGTCTTCACTTCCACAGACTATAAATTATCACAATCATTTCCATTTCCTTCCAATTTCCACCGAGGATTGGACTACGTAATTGTTCTCTTCTGCCTCTCATTTTCTTCCAGTATAATCATCTTCTAATGAAAAATATCCTCCCCAGCAGTTTCTCCTTTCTCATGATCACAGCAGTAGTTGTTTTTTATCTGGCTATGCTTGTAATGGATGTGCCCGTATTCGCTGCGCCTCAAGCCCAATTGACTCCATTCCCTACCCCTACCCCTGGAGCAGATGGACGCATTATGTACATCGTAAAAACAGGTGATAGTCTTTGGAGAATATCAGCCGTTTCTGGGATTCCAATGGATGAACTGCGCGCTTTGAATAATCTGGGCACCAATGATGTAATCGCTCCTGGTCAAGAACTTCTGCTTGGACTCGGAGGACCCGTTGGTTCTGCCCCTACCCTGGGGCCACCTCCTACAGCGACATCTGCTCTCCCCACCCCAACCCCTGGAACAGGAACGGGGACGCTATGTGTGCTCCTTTTTGAGGATATCAATGGGGACTCCATTCGCCAGGAAACAGAACCATCCCTCCCAGATGGTGCCATCAGCATAAACAATCGATCAGGCAATGTATCACTCACCGCCGATACGCCTTCTGGAGGGATATCAGAGAATCTTTTCCCTGAACCAGAAGAACTTGGCTTTATTTGCTTTGATACATTGGATAAAGGGGAATACAATGTGACAGTAGCTTCACCAGAAGGATATAATGCCACGACACCTTTGAATTATGCGGTCAATCTTAACCCGGGAGAAGAGGTTTTATTAGATTTTGGTGCTCAAGCCAACTCTGAAATCCTCGCCAGAAATACTGGGCTTATTGGTACTCAACAAACGCCGGTGTTGGGTTTAATCGGAAGCGTGCTTGTCTTATTTGGAACAGGTCTAGGTATTTATTTGTGGATTTTTAAAAGAAAATAAAGAGAAATAGTCGCTATGCTGTTGCCCACCAATCCTGACCTTCAACAAACCCGTCGGCATTCAGGCGTTGTCGAATCAAGCCTCTCGCATTTCGGGCACCCACTGCTGCAAGGATCGCGGGATTGTCGTAACGCTCCCACCATGTGGGCAGGTCTTCCGGCGAGACAATTGGACAACCCAATTTCTCCCTGCCGATTTTCATGGGATCGATATCAATATATAAAACCAGGGGCACATTCTGGCGCTGCAGGTTTTTTCCCAGGCGTCTTCCCATCATCCCTGCCCCCCAGACAATGACTGCGTCCCTTCCAAGTAATGGACCTCGTGCTAGATAATGCGCTTTCGCTCGCAAGAAATTTTTAACCGAATAACGACTATCGGTACATGTGATTCTTCCTTTGTGATCACGCCATTGCAGAAGTATTTTGGGGATTTTAGCGAACACTACACCGGCAAGATACATCCGCAGCCATAGGTCATAATCCTCCGGCCAGCCATGGTCTTGGTATCCCCCCACTTTATTCAAACATTCCATTCTTACCATTACACTGGGGTTTGCCAACGGGCTTTCCACGAACATCTCCCGGCGAATATCTCTGTTTGTGATCAATGAATTCAGCCATTCTGCATATAACCGATAACCTTCTCTGACACCATTTTTTGAGAAAATTTCTACCAGGCTGCCAACCACCCCCACGTCCGGATTATCATCAAGAAATGCCGCCTGCAACGCCATCCGCTGTGGGTGTGCGATGTCATCTGCATCGATTCGTGCCATGTATTTCGAATGACATTCTTTGATTCCAACATTAGCCGCAGTTATGACACCAGAATGGGGTAGGTTAATGATCCGTAGCCGTTTCTCGTTCACAGCCCAGGATTCAAGTATCGAAAGAGTCGCATCCGTTGAGCCGTCATTAATGGCTATCAACTCATAATCAGTCAAGGTCTGGAGCTTGAGGCTGTTTAAAGTCTCTTGGAGTGTGTCTTCTACGTTATAACAAGGGAGGACGATTGATACCACTGGCACCCCGTTATTTCTCCGCTTCAGCAATGATTTTCGCCGCCAACTCGTTCAATTCTTCCGCGTCTTTTGGATCAACGTGGTTGACAGCCCAATATTGGTCAAGAAGTTCTAAGGAAGTCATTCTTCCTGCCAGCTGGCCGTCAGGTAAACGTACACGAGATTCAAACTGAGGGTGTTTAATCAGGTGGAACTCAAATGCGTCGCTGGCATATTCACGAATTGCTGCTTCATCAAGCATTGCTTCCCAATCCCGTGGATAATGAACGACCAATCTTACGATGGCATTTTTCAAAGAAGAGGCTTCAGGTAATCCTTCCCGTAACTGTTCCGTGATTCTTTCAGGATTTTCCAGGTAAACAGATCGGTCAATAAAAGGTCGGATATTCGTTAATTCTTGCCATACAACTTTAGATCGACCACGTTCTACCTCTACAAAAACATAATATTTTTTATCAGCTGCTTCCCCAAAATCAACTCGCTCAATTGAGCCTGGGTAGACGACAGGGGGTGGTTCCGTTGGAGAATTTTTAGTATCCTTTGTCAGATTTTGGGCTTTATGGATATGGCCTAAAGCAACATAATCCATTTTCGGATTCCGAACCATTGAACCTGATAGGACAAGGTCGTTTCCCAACATCACCGTCCTTTCGCCGCCATAAACAGCTCCTTGAACAGAAGCATGCGCCGTGAGTACAATCGGTAGGTCTGGATTTGAATCCCCAATCCAATACTCGATGAGTTCCGTTAACCTTGTCTCAATTTCTTCATTGATCGCTTTCCGATCACCACCAGGTAGATCAAGATGGGCTACCATACCCGAACGGTAGATCCAGGG
>CAZTJD010000061.1:0-23237 GCA_964613985.1 uncultured Anaerolineales bacterium | reverse complement strand
AAAATGAGTAAAATTTGGCTGGTTGCAAAAGGCGAATTCCTAAAGCGGGTGGCAAAAAGATCATTTCTTCTTGGTACATTACTAATCCCGATTCTTTTTGCGGTCATCATCGGAATAACCATCTTTATCATCGAGAGTGATAAAAATACTGACCCATTTGGCTATGTCGATTATAGCGGTTTATTAGAGGAAGATCGGCTTCCTGAACTCGAAAAAGATGAAGAAATGATCACTTTAGTACCTTTTCCAAACAAGGAAGCAGCACTTAAAGCATTGGAGAATGGCGAGATTCAGGCTTTTCATGTGATTCCGGAAAATTTTCTAGAAACAAGAAAGGTGGATTTGTATTATTGGGACAAATATCCAGATTCTTCAGTTCTCATGGATTTTGATAATTTTGTCCGCGCAAATGTACTCCCAGAAGGACCAAATAAAATACAAAACCGAATAATAGAGGGAGTACACCTTACTCTCCAATCTGCCGATGGAAAACGTCAATTTGATGAACAAGTCGGATATGTGGTCATTCTTTTCCCGCTCGCTGTTGCCATTTTCTTCATTTTTTCCGTAATGGGTGCTTCTGGTTATTTTCTCCAAGCCATCACTGATGAAAAAGAAAACCGAACAATGGAAATCACGATAACATCTCTTTCGCCGGGGCAGCTGATAGGCGGAAAATCTATTGGCTTGATTGGTGTCGCCCTCATACAAATTATCATTTGGTTTATATCCACAGCCATCGCCTGGTTGATTGCCCAAAACACATTCCCAGAAATTCAAAGCATAAAACTTCCCTGGGACATATTGCTTGTTTTTATCTTATTTTTTATCCCCTCATTTACCCTTGTCGGGGGAATGATGACTGCCATTGGAGGCGCTGTCACCGAATTACAGGAGGGCCAACAAATTGCTGGCGTATTAAACTTGTTATTCACTTTTCCACTCTTTTTAATTGCCCTAGCATTCGCAAATCCTGACAGCCAATTACTCGTTTTTATGAGTTTCTGGCCCACAACTTCCTTTCTAACAATCACTATCCGTTGGGGTTTGACGGTTGTACCACTTTGGCAAATTCTCACCAGCTGGTTCATCCTGGTTCTTTCAGGAGTAATCACGATCTGGATTGCTGCTCGTATCTTCCGGATTGGTATGCTTCAGTACGGTCAAAAGCTTTCCTTGAAATCGGTGATTGCATCTCTTCGTTCCACTGAGTCTTATTAAGGCAGATCTTATGCGTAACATCCTTCTTTTCATCAAACATGAAATTCTTACTACTTTGGGGAAAAAATCCTTTTGGATCATGACCTTTTTATTCCCGCTCATCGTCTTGGGTTTTTCTGTTGGTATGCAAACTATCGGAACAAAAGCAATCGAAGAAGCCGAAGAGACCGCATCTTCAATAGAACAAACAAGTTTAGCAAAGCAAATTGGAGTTGTTGATAACGTTGGGATATTAGACTCATTTCCAAATTGGATTCCAGCCGGCTATTTCGTTTCTTATCCAAATCGTGAAATTGCTGATGCGGATCTTAAGTCAGGGAAAATAAATCAATACTATTACATTCCTGATCAATTCTATGAGACAGGGGACATCATCCTTGTCGACAGGAATTTCCAGCCCCTGAGAAGCAGTGCGAATGCTGAAATAATGGAGAAAATCCTTTCTGAAACCTTAATCGACAAGGATCCAAAAGGGTCCTTTATCAGTAATCCAACAGCGACCATCAATGGACATGCAATAGCCCCTTCAACTGGTCCTGACAAAGATGATCCGTATTTATATATTGTACCCATGGCGACTCTGTTTATTTTTTTCTTTGTTATAACAAGCAGTAGCGGCTTCTTATTAACCAGTGTAACGAAAGAGAAAGAGAATCGAACGGCAGAGACCCTTTTAGTAAGCCTGGAACCGAGAGAAATAATGACTGGGAAAATCATCGGTCTGGGCATCATTGCTTTATTTCAAATGACTGTTTGGTTGAGTGGTGCTCTTTTCGCGCTGAAACAAAGCAATCAATTATTAGCAACTGCGACTGACTTCAAACTACCCCCTGGATTTTTCATCTGGGCGTTATTATTTTTTATACTTGGGTATTTTCTATATGGGGCAATATTAGGAGCGATTGGCGTATTGGCACCGAATGCCCGCGAAGCTGGACAATTCACATTTATTGCAATATTACCCTTGTTGATCCCGCTATGGTTTAACTACTCATTTACAGAATCACCCGATGGTGCATTATCTGTTTTTCTGAGTTTATTCCCCTTGACCGCACCTTCTTCAATGATCACTCGACTAACTACCGGAAATGTCCCAATCTGGCAATTAATCCTCAGCTTAGGTGGACTGACGATAACTTCGTATCTTTTTATAATTCTTTCTTCGCGATTATTCCGAGCGGATAATTTGCTTTCCAGTGAAAGCCTCGATTGGAAACGGATTATGAAGGTATTCCAAAGATAAATAAAAAAAATTTAGGAACATTAAAAAGAGAAGCCCCCAGTTCATGGGGGCTTTTGATACATTATCAATTAGGTGATGTTCACAATTATGCCTTGATAATGCAATCAACGGGGCAAACTTCAACACATTGACTGGTGTCGAAGTATCCTTCACACTCCACGCATTTATCGGGATCGATTTCATAAATTTCATCACCCTCAAAAATTGCGTCTACGGGGCATTCAGGTTCACAAGCACCACAAGAGATGCATTCTTCAGTGATTTTCATTGCCATAATTTGCTTCCTCCAATAATTATTGAATAACAATGGTTTACTGTTGGCAATATACCACCCGACCAAACCCATGTCAACAGATAGAAGTCACTTTTTTTAACTGATAATCAACCTAGACAAGGAAAAATATCAGTTGGAAAAATATAACAAGATGAGGTTCAATCGAACATGTAAAATTCTCGGGTAAAGGTAAAACAGCAAATGGAGATGCAGTAGAATATGGAAAGAAAAAGGGGTTACCATCTCTGCCCCTGGATTGGGAAGTTATTCACTCAGTGGCGACTATGGTGAAATCGATAGCTACACTTTAATCAAAGTAATCCGTTGGACTTACGAAATTGGCATAAAATTTTTTGACACAGCTGATATTTATCGAGATTCTGCAGAGGAAAACTGGGAGGAGTGATAAAACCATTCCGGAATAATATCCGCCTGGCATCAAAAGTCCGCATTCATGGAAGAACAAAACCCAACTTAAACAAAGAGTATGTCATCAATGAACTCTTTCCACAAATTCATATTCCAATCCGGTGCAGGGTTTCCTAGACTTAATTAATGTCATCGAAACTTCAGTTCTTCAGAAAATCGTATCAGAAGAATCCGTATATTCCGTTTTCCTTGATCTATTCCAATTTCGAGACAATTTTTCATTGCGATATCTAACCTAAGCTTGAGTAAATCCATCAATATCTTAAGGATCACATTCGGATCTCAGGATAAGTAATTCCTTTATTAGCAGAGTTATATAGGGTATAATCAAACGACTTGGGAGTGGTTGGGCCCCGGTGGGTTCCCCGGTCTTCAAAATCGGTGGTGGGTCGCGTTGCGAGCCGCGGTGGGTTCGACTCCCATCCACTCCCGCCTATGTTGATTTGAGGGCAGGATTTTGAAGAAAAACCGATACACAATCCACATAGAAATTTAGGGAAAAGTATGACATTACAACCAGAGAAAAATAATTCAACGTCAATAACAACTCAGGCCGAGGCCGATATCTATGCATCGATCGTTCGGCGTGTGTTTCAAATTGAAGACACAACCTGGGGTACCGCAAAAGAAGGATTCTTAATCCGGTACAGAGGAAAATTGCTTATCGATTCAGAAGATGCTTATGATAGGCTTGCGGAATCATTTAGCCAATATAACATCACCCCCTTATTCCGAATTATCGATGAAAAACAAACTATCTTTCTCAAAAAAGGGATCATTCAACCCAAACCATCCAAAGTCTGGATAAATCTTGTACTATTCGTTTTGACGGTCTTGAGTATGTTGTATGCAGGCACGGTATACTCATTGGGAGGCGTCTATGATGGTTCCTCATCGCCAGATGTCCAAACATTACTGCCGTATATTAAGGAAGCCCTTGGGGGAGGTATCGCCTTTACAGTAAGCATTCTGGCGATATTGCTATCTCATGAGTTCGGTCACTACTTTACTGCCCGTTACCACAATACAAAGGTGTCTCTTCCATATTTCATACCATTTCCAACCTTATTTGGAACAATGGGAGCTGTCATCCTGACTAAGGAAATACCAAAAAACAAGAAAGTATTATTAGATATTGGTATAGCTGGCCCTATAGCCGGGTTAATTGTAACAATACCTGTCATCATTTATGGTTTGGCTACTTCTGAAATTCACCAATTGCCTCAAACCTTACCTCAAGGGATCGGTTTTGAAGGTAATTCTATTCTTTATCTTGGGATGAAATATATTGTTCATCAAATGTGGCTTCCCCAGCCAATGAATTTTGGAAATATGTCTCCCATACTATACTGGTTACGGTATTTCTTCACAGGACAACCATTGCCAACAGGGGGAATAGACGTTACTATGAATTCCATCGCCCTTGCTGGTTGGGCAGGATTATTGGTGACTGGTCTCAATCTAATTCCGATCGGTCAATTAGATGGTGGACATCTCATCTATGGAATTTTTGGGAAACGTACAGAAAAAATTGTTCCGATCATTATCGCGCTATTAGCAATCCTGGGATTCTTCTGGACAGGTTGGTGGTTGTGGGCGGTCTTACTGCTCTTGTTCAATCGCAGGCATGGAGAGACACTGGATGAAATTACACCTTTGGATAGGAAAAGAAAAATAATCGCTGTGCTAGGGTTGATCATATTTGTCTTGGTATTTATCCCCGTACCCATGACAACAACACTATAAAAAATACCACCATATCACAATAATGGACCAAACAAACGACCTAGAGATTTATCATACACTCTGTTTACATCACAATGATACGGACGGTCGTGCCTCAGGTGCAATTGTCAGGAAAGCACTTGGGAATGAAGTCTGGCTTTTCGAGATGGATTATAGCGATGAAATTCCCATGGAATACGTACTCACCGCTGATAAAATCATCATCGTCGATTTCTCACTTCCCAAAGAGGAGATGGTAAAACTTGCTGATTATCACTCATTGACCTGGATCGACCATCATAAATCCGCGATTGAAGAGATGCAAAATATTTCGGAATCCTGGCCAGGGATTCGCGACACGAGCGAGGCTGCTTGCGTCCTTACTTGGAAATATTACTTCCCAGAAGAACCGGTCCCTCTCGCCATCAAATTGATTGGAGACAGAGACATCTGGCGTTGGGCTGAACAAGATACCGGGGCATTTAATGAGGGACTATACCAATTGGATACTCGACCATTCAATGATAATTTATGGAAACCCTTACTCAGTGACGATAAAGATAATTTAACAAATATTATCTCCAATGGTAAAGTCTTACGTGAAGCCAGGCTTAGAGATATCCGTCGGACTGTCTTAAGGAGGGGATTTCCAGTTACCATTGAAGGGCAAAGGGTATTAGCAGTGAATATTCGAGGTTCTGGCGATATTGGAGAACAGGTTCGTAACATGGGTTATGACATAGCTTACTGCTATGTAGATAATTTACAAAATGGAGAACTCATCACCTCTGTTACTTTATATTCGAAGGATGTTGATGTCTCGAAAATTGCTACCCGTTTCGGTGGAGGAGGGCATTCCGGTGCAGCAGGATTCCATTTCAAGAGGGGCATTTCACCTTTCCCTGCTGAACTAAATGTCGAACTAGAAACTGATGGTTGAAACGCCTAAAAATATCACTTACCCAAGAAAAAACGTCATTCGTTCTCTGCTTAAAAGTCTAGGTCGGCTACTCATTTCTATCTTATTCAGAATTCATATATCCGGAAAAGAAAATTTACCGCCTAATGGGCCTCTGATTGTGGTAGGTAATCATACTGCCGTCATGGAGGCAGTGCTTTTAATTATTTACACACCCTGGCAAATCGAAATGCTCGGTGCCGCTGACATTCCACATGAAACAATATCACAAACCTTCAGCGATCTCTACGGATTCATTCCTGTTAATCGTGGACGGGTTGATCGTGTGGCACTTCGTGTTGCGCAATTTATTCTGAAACAACAAGGTGTTATAGGGATTTTCCCTGAAGGTGGTATCTGGGAACCGGGTTTAATGCGTGCTCAAACTGGGGTTGCCTGGCTTAGTTATCACAGCAAAACGCCAGTTTTACCAATTGGCTTTAGCGGAACTTTGGGATCTCTCGATAAAGCACTCAAACTTAAGCGACCAAAATTATCCATGCAGATAGGAAAACTAATACCGCATTTAGAAAAAAATGAAGATGTTCCTCGAAAAGTTTTATTTAATAATTTTGCGGAAGGAGTGATGACTCAAGTTCGAGGATTAATAGATCCTACAGATCCATCAATCCAAGAAAATGTAAAAAATGAGCATTTTGAATTGTCATTAGTTGTCAAGGATCACAAGAATTCAAAGATACAAATCCCAAAAAATAGACAGATTATTCATGACACTTCCTTAGTAAAGTTTCTTCACCGTCCAACTATCCTAAAAATCTTTTATGCTAACTTAAAACTTCCGGTTGAGGTGTTGCTCGATTTGGATCAAAATTCTGACCCACAAGTCATTTCAGATGCTGTGATTCTCATTCTTAAATATCTGGAACATGAGAATCCATATCTTTTAACATATAGATTTGGTCCAAAAGTCGGTGAAGAGATGAAGCTTGGCTTAGAGGAACTTTTGAAATTATCCCAATGGGCAGCGAACAATAACTGGTTTATTTCCATCACTCCCATTAGAAAATATTATTCAGTAAGAGAAAATAAAGAAATAATCCAAACAAAGCCAGACAGGTTCATAAATTGGATGTGACATTCAATATCGGAGCAAGACAGTTCTGATAGTCATCCCATTCTGGAAAACTTCGGCCTTTCCGTAGATGATGATCCGGTTTTCCTAATAAGTTAACAACTTTTGGCTTAATGGACTAAACCCCGCATAAATATTGGTACGATTTTGTTTTGAAGGTCCTTTTAGATTAATCAACCTTTTTTCCTTGGGTAATGGACGTCTCCATCCCCGTTAAAAACGCTCCTTAGCGTAGATCAGGAGCGTCTATTGTTTACCAATATCAAAGATTATTCACTTTTCGTCTTTTCTGCTTTATTCTCGGATTCCTTTGAAAATTTGGAATCATCAGAGGACTTTTCTCCTGAATTCTTGCCATTGCTTTCTTCTTTGCTTTTTGACTGTGCTAATCCTTTCGTTGATCTATTGTCAGTTGAGTAAAAACCTGAGCCTTTAAATACAATTCCTACGGGTAGATAAACTTTTCGAAGTGCTTCCTGTTCACATTCAGGGCAAACTTTTAATGGTTCATCAGAAAATTTCTGTCGTTGTTCAAAATGAAAACCACAATTTTCACATCTGTACAAATAAATTGGCATAATTAAATCTTACCTCGATTCAGCTTCCAAAAACCTAAAAGATTATAGCGAAAAATAAAGTGGTTGACAAGGGAAGTGAAAACAATCATAGAAATTTTACGGACATCCGAAATGACATCAATTCAGTCAAAGGATAAGTCTTTCTGGTTTTATCAGCTCTACACAAGTTGCCCTCTATAAAATTAACTAGATAATGATTCCATAAATTATGGGGAAGGTGTAGGTGATGTGTTTACTGTTATAGATGGAGTATAAGATGCTTTTGGGGTGATCATTGAAGTATTTGTTATCGTTATAATCTGAGTTGGGGTCGATATATCTTCTAATGGATACAAATATTCTTTTGCTTCATTGATCCATGCATTCGGAATAGAATCTCTTGGCAGATCAAGTAATGCTTGCCAAGCTGTCTTCACTGGTTCAATGAGAGAGAGCGCCATACCTGATTTTGCCTTGTAATAGTAATAATGCCCTGCCTGTTTCATGTGTAAATTGATTGGATTAATGAATCCTAACTGGTTGTATGCCTCAGGAAATCTACCATCTTCATATAGCATTATCCCAAACCAAAGGCTATATTCAAGATTACCTGGCTTCAAATTTTGAGCAATATATAGATCATTAACAGCTTGGTTTGAGTCGCCAAGTTTACTTACCACTAAACCGTGGTAATAAAATATATCAACAAGATCCCTATCTAAAGCTTTTGCTCTATCGAGGATAGTTAAAGCAGATTCGTAATCTTCCCCGATTTCGTACAATGCACCTCCAAGAAGAGCCAGATAAAGAGGGTCATCAGGTTTATACAAACCATAAATCTTAAGAATTGATAATGCATCTTCAGGCATGTTATTTGCCAAATAGGCTTTTCCAAGAACTAAATAAGTTTCCAACAAAGTGATATCCATTCGGTAAGCTTCAAGAACATTTTCAAGTGCCATCTCATTCTCGCCAATGGCGAGGTTTGTCTTAGCCAATTCGAGGTAAATTCTCGGGTCATATGGCATAAGGTCAATTGCGATCTCTAAATCTGCCAAAGCTTTTTTAATTTCATCCTGTTTAACCCAATAAATTGCTCGTTCATAGTAGGCTTCTCCATATGTCGGATCACTCTCGATGGCAGTATTAAGATCGTATAAGATATCGACTCGGTAATTTAAAGTCTGTCTCATTTTTGCTCGAGACAAATAAACCGGTGCAAAATGCGGATTAAGAATAATTGCATCTTCATAATATTGATGCGCCTTCTCATAATCACCTAGATTATTATATGCTTCCCCCAGGTAATAAAGAACATCGACAGCTTCAGGTTCATCCTGGCGCGTTTGTTCTAAGAAAAAAACCATTTCCTCGTAATCCCCTCTGCCATAAGCTCGGATCGCTAATCGGTAAGATTCTACACGTGGATGTTGTGTATTTACATAAATCGGTGTGGGAGTGTAAGTCGCGTCTAATAGCATCCATAAGGGTTGAGGCGTTGGTGTGAAAACCAATGTATGGCTTAGTTTTTCAGGTGTGCTTGTAGATGTAAAAGTAGGCGTATAAGTCCAGGGGATGGGTGTAATGGTCAACCTTGGTTTTCCAATACTACGTACTCCCCAATAACCAGCCCAAATTAATCCAAACACAATCACGCCAACAAATAGAAATACACCAATTTGAATAACAGGATTAACCATTCTCCTTTTCCAACCGGTCAATTCATCCTGTTCAATATTAACTTTCCAGTCTCGTTCTACAATAGGAGATGGGGCTACACCGTCTGAAGGAATCCCGCCTAACTGTATCAAACCCCGCCTAGCGTCAGTATTATCCGGATCTAGTTTTATTACATTTTTCAAACAAAAGATTTTTTCCTTGATTGAAAATACCGCCGTGCTCATCCAAAGCCAGTATTCAGGATTGTTTCTATCTGATCGTAATAATCGTGTTAATAAATCACGAGCCCGATCATAGTCCTCCTCCCCAATCGCTTCTTTGGCTTCGGTAAACATAATTATATCTGACATGGTGCAATCAAATTTTTTTGATTATTATTGATATTTGGCAAGATGGGATGAGTGAGACTATATATGGAGAATGTAGATCTATTGGTTTTCTGATAGATTAATCTCAAACAAATATTAGTCTAGCACAGGCTAGCCTGCCAGGCAAGTGAGTGTATAATCTGTTATATGAAATTAGAGATAAACGTGTTGATCGTTATTTCATTAATCATTTTATTCGCTCTTATTGCTTGGGGTTGTAGTACAGCCGACCTATTGACGATAGCTCCAGATACCACAAAGGTTAAATTGACTCCTTTCCAAAGAACAAAAACAAGTAAAGTTACGATTAACCTTACTGATTTTCTAACGATAACACCAGATTCTACTCAAATATCATCACCTACTCCAACACCTTTTACTTATACAGTCGTTGAAGGAGATACCTTCACAACCATCGCATTTCATCATGGGGTAAAACTAAGCGACCTAATAGCCGCCAATCCCGATATAGACCCAAATTTTTTGATTGTCGGTATTTCAATCAC
This sequence comes from uncultured Anaerolineales bacterium, assembly GCA_964613985.1. Taxonomy (GTDB): domain Bacteria; phylum Chloroflexota; class Anaerolineae; order Anaerolineales; family UBA11858; genus CAZTJD01. The sequence goes on along the minus strand of CAZTJD010000061.1, from coordinate 13,183 downwards.
GATTCCAATCAAAAACAACAACTCAACCATCCAGTTAAATCCGACACCAATTCCATTAAAAACAAAATTTCCAGTTTGTTATCGCAACCAAATCGACGGATTGTGGTGTTTTGCACAAATTATAAACACACAACCATATGATGTAGAAAACATATCTGCGGAATTTATATTATCTTCAAAATCTTCCAATGAAGAAATATCACAAGTGGTCTTCTCCCCATTATATGTACTCGATTCAGAATCTCAAATTCCCTTGATGGCATATTTTGAACCACCCACTCCAGCTGATATACAAATTGAAATAAAAATCCTTTCTGTAATACCAAAATCGAATGAAGCTGGTAGGTATTTAACACCAAGGATTGAAAATGAATCGATACAAATTTCAGAGAATTACTTGAAGGCTGATGTGGAAGGTGAGATCTATATTCTTGAAAATCTAGAAGCTCGGCAAATATGGATTCTGGGAGTCGCCTATTCCCAAGACGGTCGTCCTGTAGGATTCCGTAAATGGGCAGCATCTTCTCCATTGCCAGCTGGTGAAAAGGAGTCTTTCAGGTTTATTGTTTACAGTTTAGGGCCATTAATAGATAACATTGAGTTACAGATTGAAGCACATCCATGATATTCGTAATTGCCTCAAATAATATCAACAACAATAATCGACTGGTAGAATCCTAAATGATCAAAAGTTGATTTAGTTGGTAACTTGAAAAAAGATGGGTATGGTATGAACGAAAAAATACGCCTGGCAATCTTTGAAGATCACCAGAGTATCATCGACGGATACTTATATCGATTAAGTTTTTTACCAGATATCGAAGTAGTTGGTACGATCGCATTTGGTGAACAACTTATTCCTTTTTTATCGAATCACAGGATAGATGTCCTCATTCTAGATATTTCAGTTCAAACCAGTATTGAGAATTCAAATCCTTTCCCAATTTTACACACAATCCCCAAGATCTTAGACCAATACCCTGGATTATCGATCCTGGTTATATCAATGTACATTCAACCTGGTATCATCAAGAGTGTCCTTGATATTGGTGTTTGTGGCTATATCGTTAAGGATGATCGAAAATCAATCGCCAATTTAGCGGACGTTATCCAAAAAATTCACCAAGGGCAAAAATACCTAAGCCCACAGGTACAGAAAATCCTAAGATATAAAACATGTATCGGCATTGAACTCAGCGATCGTCAATTAGAAATTCTCTCCTTGTGTGCATCACAACCCGGGGCACCTTTGAACAAGCTAGCAAAAGATCTGGGAATTGCCCAATCAACTATGCGCAATATTCTATCTACTATCTACCAGTCTCTTGATGTGACGAATCGAACAGCCGCGATAATAAAAGCCCGACGGATGGGTATTATCACTCCTGATGAACCAGGTGTCTCTAATAATACCTATTAACTACAAAAATCCAGACCTCATCCTGGCAATTGTTATTTGATCCCTTATGAACCGAAAGATATCTCCCTTCACAGTTCTTGAATGGCTCTTACCCTGGTTTATCCTCTCTATTCTGGGATTATTTACTTATGCGAAATTCTACGAGATTCCCTATCTTGGTTTCACAATGTCAAATGGAATCGTTCGTAATGTTTATGATTACATTGGAGATTATTCTACGGTCAAGGCTGGAGATCAAATTATCCTAATGGGTACTGTTAATATGGATGCTTATAAGAATGATCTAGAGGCATCTTTGCGGGGTGAATTCGACCATAGTAGTTCGATACAACTCGAAATCGAAAGGGAGGGACAAACAAACTTCATAAATTGGATAATCCCGGGTCCTACGGTTGAATCAGTCTTAACTCAGTTAATCGGTATTTGGTGGATTTCTTATGTATTTTGGTTAGCAGGCACTGTGACCATTCTATTTCATCGACCAAAAGATGGAATCTGGCTCCGTCTCATTGCGATATACTATCTTACCGCAATCATCCTGATCGTAAGCGCTGGACCATCAGGCTGGCATATTTGGAAAAGCGCCATTATTCTTAGGTCAACAATTTGGCTTGCACTTCCTCTCTTTATTCAATTCCACTGGGACTTTCCCAAGAGTTTATATCCCCTCCCCACCTTTTTTTGGTTGTTGATGTACATCCTAGGGACAGTTCTTGCAATTGTTGAATGGTTCCAAATCCTTCCAATAAACACATACCTAATCAGCCTCTACTTAATTTTCAGCGGTAGCATCCTATTACTGATCGCCCATTACATCTTCCAATCCGAACAAAGGAAAAAGTTGGGATTATTTAATGATGCAATCTTTATTATTGCAGTTCCTATTACCCTGATTAGATTGGCGAATTTATCTGGTCTTCATTTGCCGGATTATTCTTTTGGAGGCGCGTTTTTAGCCTTTCCATCTATACCAGGCGCATATTTCATCGTCAGCTATTGGGATCAAATCTTAAGTCATCGATTCAAAATTATTTCTTTCTTTCAAAATTTCCTTTGGATAATTTTATCTTGTTCTGGAACGATCCTAATGCTAGCAATCCTAGAAAATTTTTTTTGGATTAGTATTCCTACGATAATCATTGGCATCATAATTCTTTCCCTATCCTTAATAACTACAACAATCAGTTTCACACCATTCCTTGTTATACCTACTCTCCCATGGAAAGCAGAAAGGGTGACGCCACAGAGGGGAAAGATGCAGTTAAGGGCCAACAGGTTGATCTCCAGCCTCCTGTTTATCATTGTTATTGGGTTTCTTTACTCATTAATTCTTGTGAATGGGATCGCCTATTTTGACAGTCGGCTTGCATCGATCTTCATTGGCATTGTAGTAACCTTATCAGCAGTCATGATTACAATACTTTGGTACCCTCAATTTAATCGATTTATTGAGAGAAACCTATTAAAAATCGATATCCCCTTTTTTAATATTTTGCAATCCTATATCGATGGAATTTCCAACAGTCTCGATTACGAAAACCTTGCAAAGATGCTTACAAAGAAAATCTTACCAAGCCTACTCATTCGTGAGTCTGCTTTACTATATTACATTGAAAGGCAAATAAATCTGTTGTTTGCTGAGGGAATTGACACCAATCAAATTCCAAGATCATACGAAATTATTAATCATCTTACCCAATCTATTGAAGATCCTTTTCAAAGAGATAAACAAACTAATACATATGCATGGATCAAGCTGGTTATTCCTCTACGTGTTAACCAAAAATTATACGGGGTCTGGCTATTCGGGAAAAAAGATCCTGACGATTTTTACAATGAGCAGGAAATCAACATCTTAAAATCGATTGCAAACCAAACCGCAATAGCTTTGGCAAATATCCAGCACAAAGAGCGTATTTATGTCTTGCTTCAGCATAATATACACCACGCTGAAGAAGAAAGGCGTAAGCTGGCTCGTGACCTTCATGATGAGATTCTTAATGGTTTAGTCGTCCTAGGTATGACCCTGGATGACCATCAAATCTCACCAAGATTTGAAAAACAATTCACCTACCTTACTAGCCGGATTCGCAGACTGATAAGCGGTCTTCGACCACCATCTTTGGATCAAGGCTTATGGTTTGCGCTCCAAGAAAAAGCCAGTGAATTACAGCTGCATGCAGGCAATAAAGTAATGGTTGATTTTGATGTGCCATATTCCGATATTCGTTACCCACATAATATCGAAAGTCAAATCTATAGAATAATTCAACAGGCGTGTGATAATGCTTTATTGCATGCCAAAGCAAAAAATATCCACGTATTTGGTGAATTAAGCGCTGATAAAATTATGCTAAGGGTGGAGGATGATGGAAGAGGTTTCTTATTGGACGAAAAATATCAAGAAACCCCAGATAATGAGTTAAGACACTATGGCTTGACTGTCATGGAAGAAAGAGCAGAATTGATTGGCGCAGATTTTTCAATTCATTCGACACCACAACATGGAACCAGCATCCAGCTCTCATTAAATAATCTTATCTATCAGAAAAATGAACACCAGGCGAGAATAAAAGCAGAACAAGCATTATTTGAAAGAGAAAAAAGTTTCAGAGAATTTCTAGCAACATCAAGCTTTGGTATATTACTCCATGATGAAAATTTAAAAATAATCTATGCTAATAAACAGGCTGCCAAAATAACAGGTTTTTCAATACCCGAGCTTCTCAAACGATCCATTTGTGAGTTGGTTACTCATGATGAATACCAAAAAATCCTTGCCAATTATCAAAATGATGAAAGATTTGACATTTCAGGACAATTCATTGAGACAAAATTTCAGAATAAAAATTTTGAAGTGATCCCGATTGAAATGACAATGACAAAAACATTATGGAATGGACAATATTACGGTTTGATCATATTCTCCGATATTACAACAAAGAAACAGATCGAGGATGCTTATAAAAAAAGCAATGAGAATATCTATAAGATATTCGATAACGCAATTGATGGCATTGTCCTGGTGGATAAAAACGGGAAACACCTTTACGTGAATACCCGTTATGCTGAAATGGTTGGCTACTCAAGACCTGAGCTTTTAGAAAAATCGATGGAAGATATGTTCCATCAAGATGAAATTGCTGAAGCTGTAAAACGTTTAGAAGACAGGCTTTCAAGAACAGGAGCAATTTCTCCTTATGAAGTAAGACTCAAAAAGAAAAATGGCAACTTTGTTCCCATTATTGGTGTCAGTACAATAATATCCTGGCAGGGAGAAGATGTGGTCATGGGACTTATGCGTGATATCTCCATCCAAAAACAAGCCGAAGAAGCACTTCACTATAGTGAACAGAAATTTAGAACCCTGGTTGAAAATGCACAGGAAGGTATCTTAGTTTCAGATGATGCCGGTAAGCACATCTACGCGAATCTAAAGGCTGCTGAGATATCTGAGTATACCCTGAATGAACTTTCAGAGTTGTCCTACTTGGAGTTAGCGCATCCAAGCCATATCGATGGTATTAGAACTTCAATTAAAAAATCGATTGCAGGAGAAAAACCCTCTCAACTCACAGAGGCAAGGATCATATCCAAAATGGGCAAGACCATCCCTGTCGAATATTCAGTATCTTCGACAATCTGGGAAGGACAGCGTGGATTCATTATTGTCTTTCGTGATATCACCGAAAGGAAACGTATAGAAGAATCATTGAAGAGTAGGGAGGAGACATTTAAATCCATCGTTGATGATGCTAATGACGGCATCCTGGTAGCAGGAGAATCAGGGAAGTATATTTATGCCAATCGCCATGCTTCAGAAATTACGGGGTATAAAATTGTTGAACTCTTAGAAACATCCATAGAAGACCTTTTTCATCCTGATGTATATATGAAGATTAAGAGTAGATTTGATACAAGAATATCAGGTCGATCCGCTCCAATACAGTATCAAATAAAAATCATTACAAAAAGGGGGGATACGAAGGATATCGAAATAACCGCTGCTCAAACAAATTGGGATCACCAGTCAGCAGTCATTGTCATCATGAGGGATATCTCCTCAAGATGAGTAAAACCCGAAAGGTTAGTTATCAATATTCTAAACATCATCCTGAAATATCTGGTGATTTGTGAATCTCAAACCGATTGTTCGGGATGTTTGTCAGTTGTTTGTTCTAGGAAAATCATTGATAATACTAAGTGAATCTGGGATCACCGAAATGCACACACCATCTTCCTAAAGGAGTTTATTTTTTATGTCATACCTTACCCACTCTGTACAGGAATTAAAAGAGACCCACCATCTCTTAAAAAAATTTAGATACAATATTCGTCCAGTCGAACATGGTTATGCAAACCGAACGCTATTTATCAACCTGGATGATCTAAATATCATGGAAAAGCCTGTTACCCAACAGATGAAAGACATCTTCACTGGTGGTCGAGGTTTTGCTTTAAAATTATTATGGGATGCGGTTTCACCAACCACAAAATGGGATGATCGGGAAAATGAATTGGTCATTGCAAATGGCCCCATTTGTGGCATTACAGCCTATCCTGGTACAGGTAAAGCAACGGTTGTAACTTTATCACCATTAACTCTAAATGTCATCGATAGCAATGTCGGTGGGTATTTCGCTCCCTATTTAAAATTTGCTGGATTTGATGCTTTGGAAATCCAAGGAAAAGCGACTGATGATGTCATCATCTTTATTGACGGAGATAAAGGGGAAATAACAATTGAGACTTCACCATTAGAGAATGTCGATTCTCATCTCATTGGCAATACACTTACCGAGATGTATGCTGAGGACGAGAAGGGAAAACGCGCCATTTCTGTTATGTCTGCAGGTCAGGCGGCAGAATATATCCGGTATGCAATAATCAATGCCAGCTGGTATGATGTTCGTCGCAAAGAAATCCGACTTAAGCAAGCGGGGCGAGGTGGATCTGGTAGAGTTTTCAGGGATAAAAAAATTAAAGCGATCGTTGTGAAATATAGTAATATGCGCGGTGATAGTAATGGACCTGCAAATATGGATTTGGTAAGGAAGGCTGGGAAAAGAATCAACAAAGAGATTGCCGAACTTGATGATAAACAAAACCAGATGCGCAAAGTCGGTACGGCGAACATTATTGAGATTATGGATCACTTTGATCTTTTACCAACCCATAATTTCCGCTACGGAAGTCATCCGGAAACTATTAAGATCGATTCTACTGTATGGAAAAAGAAATTTACCCAGGGTTTACCTGATGGTTGTTGGTTAGGTTGCACTTTATCTTGTTCCCATGGTGTAGATAACTTTCCAATCAGAACTGGTCCTTATAGCGGTCAAAATGTCCTTGTTGATGGCCCTGAATATGAAAATGCAGCAGGATTGGGCGCAAATATAGGAAATTTCGATCCACAAATTGTCCTGGAATTAAATTTTTATTGTGATACCTATGGGGTCGACACGATCTCCTTTGCAAATTGTGTCGCGTTTGCCATGGAATGCTATGAAGAAGGTATCCTAACAAAGGAAAATACGGGGGGTCTTACATTGAATTTCGGTAATGGTGAAGCTGCACTTGAATTGCTTCACCAAATGGCTAAGGGTGAAGGTTTTGGCGTAATCGTTGGACAGGGGGTAAGGTTCATGAAGAAATACTTTGAAGATGCTTTTGGTGGTGATCCGGATTTCTTATTTGATACTGGTATGGAGATAAAAGGAATGGAAATCTCCGAATACCTTACGAAAGAGTCCATCGCTCAACAAGGGGGTTACGGCTTGGCAACCAAAGGACCGCAACATGATGAAGCTTGGTTGATCTTTATGGACCAGGTAAACAACCAGTTACCAACGTTTACGGATAAAGCGGAAGCCCTTCATTATTTTCCAATGTGGCGGACCTGGTTCAGCCTGCATGGCTTGTGCAAACTTCCCTGGAATGATATTACCCCGGCTGATAACAAGCAAACGGATGAACCAGCTAAGGTACCTGAACATGTAGAAAATTATACCTGGCTCCACGAAGGGGTGACTGGAAAACCAACTACGAAAGAAGATTTGATTCTACAATCAGAACGGGTTTACAACTTCCAAAAGGTGTTTGCAATGCGAATGGGGAGGATTGGCCGACAGCATGATTACCCTCCATATCGTGCAATGGGACCGGTTACGGTAATAGAATATGAATCTCGGGAGGAAAGATATGATAACCAATTGCGGGAATTAATTGGTATTGATCCTGAAAACCTATCAACAGAAGAAAAAATAGGACATCTGCGTAGGTATAGGGAAGAACAATATGAAATGCTATTAGATGCAGTATATAAACGTCGTGGTTGGGACAATAATAGCATCCCCCAAAAAGAGAAACTAATCGAAATTGGTCTGGATATTCCCGAAGTCTTAGAGGTATTAGACTCTGTAAAAATTTCAAAATAATCAGGGTAGAGGTTTCCAAAAAGGTTGTCTGACTCGAAACACGATGACTGTCATTATCACCGCAGTAAGATCATTAATACGATCAACCTAAATATGGAAAACCTGTCTTTAAAGGCAATCCGGTGATTATTGAATAACTGGGTAAGGAAGTTTCCCTTTTACATTTTCGGTTTTTCTTCTTTCTCATCAGCTAAAAAACGTTTTTTCCACTCATAAAGTCGATTAAGTGCCTCGAGTGGCGAGAGGGAATTCAGGTCTAGATTCTTCAATTCATCTATTAATGGATTAGTTTCAGGAAAGAGATTTAACTGCTGAGGGGTATGAGGATTGATTTTGACCGCGCGTCCGGATGAAGCTTCTAAATGCTTCAATATCTCATCTGCTCTGTGAATAATGGGCTTGGGTAATCCAGCTAATCGAGCAACATGGATGCCATAAGAACGATCAGCTCCTCCGGGAATGATCTTGTGCAGGAAAACCACCTCACCATCTGCTTCGCTAACTGCCACATTATAATTTTTTACACCAGGTAGAATTTCTGACAATTGTGTCAGTTCGTGATAATGGGTGGCAAATAATGTTTTCGCCTTTAAACCAGGGTGATTGTGGATATACTCAACCACCGCCCAGGCGATAGATACCCCATCATACGTGCTGGTACCTCGTCCAATCTCATCAAGCACCAACAAGCTACGATTTGTAGCATGGTGTAATATATTCGCAGTCTCAACCATCTCGACCATGAAAGTTGATTGCCCGGCATGTATCTCATCCTGAGCACCAATCCTTGTAAAAATACGATCCACAAGTCCAATTCGGGCCTTTTCTACAGGCACATAACTTCCCATTTGAGCCATTAAAACAATCAATGCAACCTGTCTTAAAAAGGTTGATTTTCCCGACATATTAGGGCCTGTAATAATCCTAAGCCTTTCTCCATCCTCAAAGACAGTATCATTGGGAACAAATCTATTCCCACCTATCAGAGTAAGTTCAACGACCGGATGCCTTCCACCATAGATATCTAACACATCCTCAGATACAACATCAGGTTTACGATAACCATTAATGGCAGCAGCCTCAGCCAAGCCAGCTAAAACATCTAATTGGGCAATCGCTCGAGCAGTCCGGATCATCTTGTTGGAAGATGCTGCCAATCGGGAACACAACTCCTGGAAAAGACGCCTTTCGATTTCTTTGATCCGTTCTTCGGCATTCAACACCAGCGTTTCATATTCCTTCATTTCCGGTGTAATATAACGTTCTGCATTTACCAGTGTTTGCTTACGAATATATTCATTAGGGACTAAATTCGTATTTGACTTAGTCACTTCGATGTAATAACCGAAGACTTTGTTATATCCAACCTTTAAATTCTTTATGCCTGTTCGTTTTCGTTCCATCCCCTCTAGATTCGCAATCCATTCCCGGGCATGACGGGATGATTCCATGACCCCATCCAATTCTGCTGAATATCCTTTTCGAATTATACCTGGGTTCCCTAAAATCGCGGGTGGGTCATCTGATAAGGCTGATTTAAGTAAATTAAATTCTTCTGTACATAAATTTAATTCTGACTTGATCTCAGTAATCGCGTTCGAATCGCTATTAATAACCTGTTTTAATCCCGGAAGTTTTACCAGGGTGTCCATAAGGGCAACTAAATCCCTGGGTTGCGCAGAACCCCCACTGATTCTGTTTGCTAAACGTTCTAAGTCATTTACTGGTTTAAGTACTTTGCGGAATTCAGCTCTGAGTAAACCATCCTCAAAGAAAAATTCCAAAGATTTCTGACGGGATTCGATTTTTTTTACATCCAACAGGGGTTTGCCTACCCATTGCCTGATCAAACGTCTTCCCATTGGTGTAATCGTATGGTCCAAGACCTCCAATAAAGATCCTTTTACTTTCCCTTCCCGGATTGTCTCTGTCAACTCAAGATTGCGGCGAGTGGCAGCATCAAGGATCATGAATTCAGAAGTACTATATGAACTTAACCCTGTAATAAGGTTTAGCGCAGAGGGTTGTGTCTCTTCCAGGTATTGGATCACAGCACCTGCAGCAGAGATCGCTAAGGGCAAACCACCTATCCCGAACCCGTCTAAAGAAGCAACTTGAAACTGATCCAAAATGACATTTTCACATCTGGCTGATTCAAAACGCCAATCTTTCAACGGTGTTTGATAACCGGGAAGATCATTATTCATTTCTAAACTCTCGGGATGTAATATTTCAACAGGCTTCAAACGAATCAACTCTGACCTAAGAAGGCTAAAAACATCATCTCCTATCAATTGAGTTGCTGAAAATTCGCCCGTTGTTATATCAATATAAGCAATCCCTGCCCTACCCTCTTTTAAAATCACACTGGCAAGATAGTTATTGCTATCTCTTGGTAAAAGTCCTTCCTCGACAACTGTTCCAGGGGTAACTACACGCACAACTTTCCGAGGCATCAATCCCTGGATAGGCTCATTACCCACTTGTTCACAAATCGCCACCCGATACCCTTGATCGATCAATCTGCCTAGATAATTCTCCATGGCATGATGAGGTATACCAGCCATGGGAACCCGATTGCCTTTTGCTACGTTCCGTGAGGTGAGAACGATATCTAATACTTTCGAAACCGTGTATGCGTCCTCATCGAAAGTTTCATAAAAATCACCCAACCTAAAGAATAGGATTGTTTCGGGATATTCCCGTTTTATATCTAGATATTGGCGACGGATCGGCGTTACTTTATCTTCTTTTACCATGGATTCATTCTATATTGAGGGGATGAAAACCGCAAGGGTTTTTCTGAGTCTATCGAGTATAAACGGTTCTACTCTCATCAATTCACCCGTTCATGATAAATACAATTGTGTTAAATAAAACATTGCGATAAAATGGTATCACTATACATTCGACGAAAGGAGAAAGAAATTATGGCTAAGGTAATATATAACCATGTTACCAAACGTTTCGACGAAGTCGTGGCTGTAAATGACCTTGACATCGTCATCGAGGATAAGGAATTCCTCGTGTTGGTCGGCCCATCCGGCTGTGGCAAAACCACCGCTTTACGCTGCCTGGCTGGCTTGGAAGATATTACAGAGGGTAAAATTTCTATTGGAGACCAGGTTGTGAATGATGTTGCCCCTAAAGATCGCGACATCGCAATGGTATTTCAATCCTATGCCCTCTACCCACACATGTCTGTTTTTGACAACATGGCATTTGGCTTGAAACTCCGCAAATACCCTAAGGATGAAATTAAGCGTAGAGTAGACGAGGCTGCTGGTATTCTTGGTATCGAGGCTTTGCTTGATCGTAAACCTCGCCAGCTATCTGGTGGTCAGCGACAGCGTGTAGCGCTTGGTCGCGCCATCGTTCGCGAGCCCAAAGTCTTTCTCCTTGATGAACCTCTATCAAACCTGGACGCAAAACTACGCGTCCAGACTCGTACGGAAATCACAAAGCTACACCAGCGTCTGGCTACAACCTTTATATATGTTACCCATGACCAGGTTGAGGCTATGACGATGGCGACACGTATTGCTGTCATGAACTTTGGTGTTTTACAACAACTTGACACTCCACAGAACCTTTACGATAGACCTGACAACCTTTTTGTTGCTGGCTTCATTGGCTCACCTGCCATGAACTTTTTTGATGGCAAACTCACCCGAAGCGATGGCAGGATGTTCGTGGATTGTGATGCTTTCTCAGTTGAGATCCCTGAAGAACGCCGCGATATCTTTACTCCCCACGGAGGGAAATCAGTAGTATTTGGCTTGCGACCAGAAGACATCCATGATCCCAAGTATGAATCCCGCGAAATCATTGGTCGTCCTGTAGAAGGATCCGTTGAGGTTACTGAGTTGATGGGTAACGAGATTTTCGTTTTCTTGAAGAGTGGCGATCACAATTATGTCGCACGAATCGATCCCCGTACCAATTTCAAGATGGGTGAAAAAGTGCAGGTTACCTTCAATATGGGTAATATGCACATCTTTGATAAAGAGACTGAAAAAGCGATTAGATAACCTTCGCTCATTAGTCATTTTTTTTGATTTTTTCCCCGCGGGCATCTCTCTTTATAATGATATCCGTGGGGATATTTATGAATCTCAACAACCTAACTCATAGGAGGTTATTAATGCCTTACGATTATCTCTCCCGTTTAATCCAACCTGCCGAATCGAAAATTATCCTGCTTATATTGGATGGTCTTGGTGGAATCCCGAAAGAAAATAACGGTCTCACGGAATTAGAAACAGCACATACTCCAAATCTTGATAAATTAGCTGCTGAAGGCACACTTGGTTTATCTATTCCAATTAAACCTGGAATCACTCCAGGTTCTGGACCTGCTCATTTGGCACTGTTCGGTTATAACCCTCTTGTCCATGACATTGGACGAGGCGCGTTGTCTGCAGCAGGTGTTGGTGTGAAGATAAAGGCTGGTGATGTTGCTGCCAGAGGTAACTTCTGTACGCTTGATTCAGATGGGAAAATCATCGATCGTCGTGCTGGTAGATTGCCAAATGAAGAATCAGCTCTGGTGGTTGATATCCTTCAGAGTGTTCAGATTCCTGGAGTAGAAGTTGAAGTTCGTCAGGTTAAGGAATATCGTTTTGCAGTGATTATGCGGGGGGAAGGACTCAATCCTTCTTTGAAAGATACAGACCCCCAAAGATCAGGGGTTGAACCCCTACCTGTGATTGCAACCAAGCCGGAAGCAGAATATACGGCAGAGTTATTTAATCAATGGGTTAAAAAAGCCCAAGCAGCAATCTCGGACCAACCAAAAGCAAATGGTTTGACACTTAGAGGATTTGCTACTGATCCAGAATTAATCTCATATTTTGATGCTTATGGCCTCCGAGCAGCGTGTATTGCCGTCTACCCCATGTATAAAGGGGTTTCGAGCCTCGTAGGTATGGAAGTTCTTGAATTTCCCGGAGATCATCCAGAGGATGAGTTTTCGGCTCTCAAAGAAAACTGGGCAGACTATGATTTCTTCTTTGTCCACATCAAAAAAACAGATAGTATGGGAGAAGATGGTAACTTCCAAGGGAAAGTCGAGATTATCGAAGGTGTTGACACAGCGCTACCAATTTTGCTTGATTTGAAACCAGATGTATTCATCATTACTGGTGACCATTCAACACCCTCCGTTTTGAAATCTCATTCCTGGCATCCAGTTCCCCTGCTTTTATGGACACCTGGTGTTCATCTTCCTGACCTCGAAAATCAATTTGGGGAACGTTCTTGTGCTCGTGGTGGTTTAGGAACTTTCCCTGCTGTAGATATTATGTCATTAGCCTTAGCACATGCA
>CAZTJD010000060.1:0-23719 GCA_964613985.1 uncultured Anaerolineales bacterium | reverse complement strand
AGGCAGTAGCTTCCCAAGCTACCATTCGTGGGTTCGAATCCCATCACCCGCTCTTTTTATTTAAATAACCTTCCTCCTCCCCCTGCCCTCCCCTTCTCATGGTAAAATCATTCGGGCTGAGCGAAAGTCTCAGGCTCGATATTTAAGGAGTCTATTCTATCTGCATGGATCGCAAACCGCTGGACCTACATCCCGAGGGAAAAGACCTGAAAATCAGGTTTGCACGCCTGTATTCAGATATCTTCAGCCCCCCCAGCGTCTATGCCATGTTTGCTTTCGTGATTGCCCTGTCCCAACTCCCATGGGTTACCGGGTTCCTCCATGCCGCCCTCTTTGGCGCTTTTACCTCCCTGCTGCCCATGATCTATATCCTCCGCCAGCTTAAGAGCGGTCAGATTCGAGACATTCACCTCAGCCAGCCGGGTCAGCGTACGGTACCCTACCTGCTCAGCGCCTTCGGGTCCCTGGTCGCTTACCTGGTCCTTCGACTGGTTGGCAGCGCTCCTCTGTTCCTCAACTTTATTATAACCGTCATCATCGGCTTGCTCGCCTTAGCCCTGATCAACACGCGCTGGCTGATCAGTGCCCACACTGCCAGCATCACCGCGGTAACCGCCTTTGCCGGATTTACCTTCGGTACACCCACCGGCCTGGCGATCAGCCCCCTGATCCTATCGACTATCCTCATCCGCTACTACCTCAAGCGGCATACCTTTGCAGAACTGTTATCAGGCGTCTTTCTAGGCATCATAATCGTCAGTGGTGCTGGGGTATTTGGTTTTTTCCAGGAATAAGATGATCACAACGAACCGCTCGAAACCTGATGTCATCATGATCGTCCTGGATACCCACCGCGTGGACCGCCTCGGACTATACAACTACCCGGTCGGCACCTCCCCCAACCTGGACGCCTTTGCCCAAACCAGCACCGTTTTCGAGAATGCCATCTCACCCGCCCAGTGGACCATCCCGTCCCACGCTTCCATGTTCTGTGGTGAGTACCCTGCCATCCATGGTACGCTGCAGTCCAGTGATGCCATAAGTGGGGATTTCCGTACGGTTGCCGAACACCTGCATCATGTGGGTTACCATTCTATCGGTTTCTGCAACAACCCCCTTGTCGGTGTCCTGGACAATGGCTTCCGTCGCGGTTTCCAGCGCTTTTACAATTATGGGGGTACGATCCCATCCACCCCCACTACCTATGGTGAAAATACCAGTGGAATCCTTGCCAAAATTCGCCGGCAGTATTTCCGCATCATCGACCGCATCGCCACCCCGATCCAGCAAGCCGTGGCAGCATCCCCCCAGGTTCTGCAGATTGCCCTAAATCCCTGGTTGGTGCCGCTGTGGACTCGCTATTCTAACTTCAAAGGGGACACCGAAACCTCAATCAACGACACCTGCTGTTATTTAATGAATAACAGAAATGGTTCAACACCGGAGCCGAAGTTCATCTTCCTTAACCTGATGGAAACCCACCTGCCTTATACACCCCCAAAACGTTTCATGCACACCTTCGCCCCTGTTGTACTGGAGCAGCCAGAAGCCCAGGAGTTCATCCGCGTCTACAACACCCAGGCTTTACAGTGGCTCTTACCGCTTGAAAAACCGTATCCAGAACTTGAAGCCCAAACCCTCAATACCATGTATGACGCTGAAGTTGCTTACCAGGACCATCTGCTCAACCAGCTGTTCACAATCCTGGACCAACCTGAATACCGCGAGAATTTCCTGGTGATCATCGTTGGGGACCATGGAGAAATGCTAGGGGAACACCAGATTATGGGGCATGGCTTGGGTGTATACGAAGAACTTGTCCATGTACCACTGATCATTCGCTTTCCTGGTCAGGAAAAAGGCTCACGAGTAAAACCATTGGTTTCAACGGTCAATCTCTTTCACACGATCCTCGAAGCAGCTGGTATTGATACGATCGAATCATCAACTACTGAAGGTCAATCTCCGCAAGACCTCAGCCTGAGCAGTCATTGGGCTAAGGCCGGTGCCATCTTCAGCGAGGCATATGCCCCTTTCAACCTGATCATGATCCTGGAGAAATACGCCCCAACACTGCTCGAACGGTTCAATTGCCGTGCCACACGCTGGGCAGTTTACCATCAAACCCACAAACTGATCCGGATTGAAAACCTGCAGGATGAAATCTATGATTTTATCAACGATCCCAGGGAACAACAGGACCTTCATCCTACCCTGGTTGACATGAATGGGTTGGCGGAGAAACTTGACTATTTTCTTGATTATGCCAGGCTGAATGGAAGAGGATCCCAATCGGCTGTCCCTGGAAACTTAGAAGATGAAGCCGTTTTACAGCGCTTGAGGAATCTAGGCTACATTGAATGAAAAATCGAGAGGAGAACAACGTAAATGATCGATCCAATCATCTTCACAATAAACATAGGTAATTTCCGCCTTGACTTCCATTGGTATGGCGTCTTGGTAGTCCTGGGCATCATGGCTGCCGCCTGGATTTCGGAGAAAGAACTGGCCCGTCGCGGCGGAAAATCAGATTGGATTTGGGATGGCTTGCTATGGGTCCTTCCAGCAGCCATAATCGGTGCCAGGGTGTGGTATGTGCTCAATGACATCTTGGGTGGAGGCCGGACGTATCTGGATAACCCGGTGAATATCATCCGCATTACCGACGGTGGCCTGCATATCTTTGGCGCATTGGCGTTCGGTGCTGCTGCCGCCATACTCTTTGCTCGACGAAAGAAAGTGGACTTGTGGCTCCTGGCTGATTCGGTCGCTCCCGCCTTGCTGATCGGCCAGGCGATTGCCCGACCAGCAAACTATATCAACCAGGAACTTTACGGTCCGCCTTCAAGTTTGCCTTGGGGTATCTCCATTGATGCAGCCCACCGCATTCCACCTTTTAATGACCTGAGCCTCTATCCTTTAGAGACGACCCGCTTCCATCCCACCTTCCTTTATGAAATCATCTGGAATGTCCTGGTTGCGGTTTTGATCTTGTGGCTTGTGCGTCGGTATAAAGATAAGATTAAACCAGGAGCCGTAATCGCAGCCTGGTTGATGTTTGCGGGTATTGGTCGGTTTTTCATCGAATTTTTCCGCCCTGATCAACCTAAAATCCCAGGGACGCTGGTGAGTTTTTCCCAGGTCATTGCGGCATTGATGGCGATTGCTGGTTTGCTTTGGCTCCTGATTCGATTCGAGGTAATAAAGCTAAGTTTTATCTCCCCGGGCCCTGACAGCTATAAGGTAGTAAAAGACAAGAAATGGAAAAAATAAGAAACTAGCAACCTAAATAATTTTATAAAACATTATAGAAACAAACGGTTGCTCGCAGCGAACATTTTCCTGAAGCTACCTGGCACGATAATTGCGTAACCTGCTTATATTCTCCTCACAACCCACCTTGGTTTTTTTACTTTCTCATTTAAGTCTACTGAAAAAAGTGCTGATTAAATCAAAAGTGGAAAAACAGACCAAGAAACCGGGTTTTTCTAGCTTGTAAACCCTGATTTTACAATCCTGTTAGGTTTTCCGCTCTTGTTAATTTACCTTTAATGTTAAAATATGGTCGGAGACAAATGAATAATGCTCGAAAACCGGAAGGTCCTATACATTGAGGATGCTTTTGAGGCTCGTTTGCTTGTACGTCGGATCTTACAGGCTGAAGGTTACGAAGTTTTAGAAGCCGAGAATGCACACAGTGCATTAGAAGTCCTTTCTACGGATACCCCAGACCTGATCCTGTTGGATATCAACCTTCCGGAAATTGACGGGTACACTTTAACCGCTCAAATTCGTAACATGCCAAAATTAGAAGATATTCCAATCCTTGCCATTACTGCGAATGCCATGCACGGGGACCGGGAAAGAACGATCGCAGCAGGTTGTGATGGGTATATCCAAAAACCCATCGATGTTGATGAATTCCCTTATATAATCTCTCGCTATCTAAACAGGCTGCAGGGATGACCGAAACTAAAGAGTTAACCAGAAATCAGGATTCCCAAAACACGAATGTCACAGAGGGGACAACTGTTCTCGTTGTAGAAGATAATATCGCAAACTATGTCTTGATTGCTCGCATTCTTGGACACATGGGAATCCATTGCGAATGGAAGACCTCAGGTTACGAGGTCCTGGAGTATGTCGATACTTTGCCCAAACTCGATTTAATCCTGATGGATATCAGATTGCCTTATGAGGATGGATATGGCGCTTTGAAGAAAATCCGTTCCTCCACAAAATTTAAAAACACCCTTGTCGTTGCTGTCACTGCAGAGTCAAGTATCAAACAAATCAACAAAGCTCGTATCGCTAACTTCGATGGTTTCATTGGAAAACCCTTAGATCCTGACCGTTTCCCCGACCAAATTCGGCGAATAATGGCAGGTGAACCCGTCTGGGAACTAGGTTAGCAACCAAGCTTTAAGCTGACGATTAATCCATTATTAAATTTCACTCTAATTTCATCCTGCTTGTCACCAAGGAAAATGGCATGTCCAATGTAGGGAACACAATATCAGCAAAACGCCAATATAAAGGCAAACTCACTCTTAAATTAGTCTTCGTAATCCTCCCTTTCGTCCTTGCGCCAATCCTCATCGTAGGGGCGTTATTTTTACTTCCGGTAGATACAACCAATCTTGATATCATAACCATCATTGCCATAATCGCCGTCTTAACAGTACTTTTGTCGACGCTTTTCCTTTCCGGGTTCATCCACAGTCAAGTTATCAAGCCCATCAAGGCAATTACCCAGGTAACGGATGAGATTAGTTCTGGCAGTGTCGATAAAAAACTGGTCATTAAGCGCCGCGACGAGATTGGCGAATTAATGGAGAAGGTAAATCAGATTGGGGAGAAATTTAACACCTCGTTGCTCTCAAGGGAACCAAAAGCCCTTGCACCACCGACCCAAATACAGACCTGTGCAGATATTTCCCGGTATTCAGTTGAGGCAGACAGTTTAGAAGACCTGCTGCAGTCAGCAGTCAAATCACTTTCAGATGAATTCGACCATGATCACATTGCATTCTATTTACGATCGAAATCTGGGAGGGATTTATCAATTCAAGCCTGCACCGGAGAAACGGATACTGCGAATAACTTGCGGGGATATTCTGTAAACATGAATGAAGTGTCAATCGTAGGCTGGACAGCATCCCATAAAGAGATTCATGTTGCTGCGGATGTAAGCGAGGATCAACTTTATAAATCAGTGCCGGGATTGGATGAAACAAAATCTGAATTGGCAATACCCATTCAGGTTGAGAATGAGCTGATTGGCGTTCTGGACCTTCAAGATCAGAACCTGGATGCATTTTCATTGGGCGAGATCACCCTGTTGAAGACAATCATCGATTTAATTGCAGTCTCTTTGCATAATTTCGACACCCTCTCTACCGCTCGGTTCGATCCAAAAATATCAGCTTACCTCTTCAACGCCAGCTATCAAATCTCACTTGCAGATAACTCAAGGTTGATCTATCAGAGTCTTTCTAATGCGCTTAAACGGCTCCCCTTCTTGTCCTCCCTTTATTTAGCAGATGGAAACAAATGGCATTGTGCATTATTTACGGATAAAAATGGGGTTTTCACGAGAGAATCTGCAGGTCCATCCCTTTCTATCGACACAAACGATATTGCTACGAATATTCCGAGGAACTATCCAGTTGACTTCTCAAAACAAGGAGGCCAGTTGGAAAACTTGACAGGACAAATGGCTGAATTCACCCAGGAACTTGGTTATAAAAACCTTATCCTTTATCCCTTATTCATCGAGACTAGATTACAGGGTCTCTTGCTCCTAGGTACTGCAGATGAAGAACCTATTAATAGAAATCTACTAAATGCAGTTACAAAATTAGTGGACATCACCAAGATATCATTAATAAATTTGAACCGGTATCAATCCTTCCATAATCAATTAGATCTTCTGAAAATATTGAATGCAATTGGCCAATTTCTTTCTAATAAAGCAAGTTTAAACCAACTTTTAGGGGTAATCCATCAGCAAATTAATGAAGTCATTGGGAAAATTGATTTTCAAGTAGCACTGTATTCAAAAACAGCGAACACAATCGAAATTCCTTATCGATCTGAAGGCGAGGAGATTAGAAGTATTCCACCATTTCCACTTAACCATGGATTATTATCGAAATTAATTCAAACGCAGAAGCCAATCAAGATTTCCGAAAATTTCCCGGAAAGGAGCCATGAATTGGGTGCCATTATTGATAATGGAGAACCTGCACAATCCTGGTTAGGTGTCCCAATCCTGGCTGGAGATGAAATCCTTGGGGCGGTTGTTATCCAGGATCCCAATCGAGAAAATCGCTTCAAAGAAGAAGATGTCAGTTTTCTTTCCATGATCGCTTCTCAGATTGGTATTGCACTTGATAATACTCGACTTTTCGTTGAAGCCAAGCGCTTTACCGAACACGAACAGACTGTCAGTAATTTCGCTTCAAAACTATCTCAATCGATGGATATCGATAATATTCTAAAAATGGCAGTACTCCAACTCGGACAACTTCCCAATGTGCAAGATGCTGCCATCCATATTAAACCTCCGAAATCATAGTATCTTATATGGGAGGTATTATTACTCAAATTAACCACCTAAAAAAGCCATGTCTATTATTCAGATTATCATAGCTGTAGTCGGAGCAATCATCCTCGGTGTTGGGATCTATTTCATCGTTCGTCGATTTTCCAATTTCCCACTTCGCGTAAAATTCCTGATTGTGTTGTTGACGGTTGCTTTGGTGCCAATCGCTATCCTGATTGTCATCAATAATAGCTCAACTCGTAGCGCACTCACATCAGTAGCAAATACATCACTCTCTATTGTTGCTGCTCAAAGTGCTCAGCAAATTGACAGCTTCATCCAAGGGAATACCGTTGCCCTCGAGAAAGAAGCAGACCTTGCTGTTTTCAAAGATGCGCTAACCATTGCACCAGAAGATTTCATATTTATTCAAGATAGCGTCCTTCAGGCGATGCGAGTTCTTGTTGAAAGAAACCCGGATACCTTAAAAACTTACGCTTTGCTAGATCGTGAGGGAAATTATATTACCGGGCACCCATTTTTATCTACAAAACTTCCTCCTTTCCTTGATCTTAACCCCACGATCGTGAATGGTATGAGAATCGCATTATTGGCAAACCTGCCTTATGTGTCGCCAGTGCTTATCGATCCAGAGTCTGGCGAAGCAAACATTTATTTTGCAATGAGTATCAATTCCGACGAGGGTGAAAGTTTAGGCCTGTTGCTTGCGGTGCATGATGCTTCCATTCTTCAAACTGTCATTGAAGAGAGTAACAGCCTCGCAGGAGAAGGTTCCTATGGCATGCTTTTCGACGAGTACGATATCGTTCTAGCCCATGGATACGACCCCGCAGCAATCTTCAAATCTGTTGTGCCATTAGAAGAACCGCTGGTTGAGCAACTCCAAGGAGCGAAACGTTTACAGGACCTACCTGCTGACCAACTTTCAGTGAATTATCCATCTCTTGAGGAAGGTCTCAAGAATAGTCGAAATGAACCTTATTTCACAATAGCACCAGGTCCAAGTGTAGAACGGTCAAGCCAGGTGGCAGTCCAACGCCTGGTATCTCGTCCCTGGGTGGTCGCATATATCCAGCCACAAGCAATATTCCTTGGGGCAGCAAACCAACAAACCCAGGTGTATATCCTCCTTGGTGTTCTATTCGTTGGTTTAACAGCGGTCGCATCCTTTGGTGCTGCAAGGCTAATTGGTGGTCCAATCTCTGGTTTGGTAAATATTGTCGATCAAATCTCCTCAGGCAACCTTGAAATCCAGGCACCGGTGACAACAGAAGATGAAATCGGAAAGTTAGCCTCAGCTTTCAATTCAATGACGACTCAGCTAAAATCTCTACTCGAAGGATTGGAATCACAGGTAGCAGAACGAACCAAAGAACTGGAAAGACGAGCCTTGCAAATTCAGACCGCTGCAGAGGTTGCCCGAGATGCAAGCCAGATTCAAGATTTGGATAATTTACTTGATCGTACAGTCAACCTTATCAACCAACGTTTTGATTTCTATCACTGCGGTTTATTCCTTCTCGATAATACCCGGGAATACGCTGTACTCCGTGCTGCTAACAGCGAGGGCGGGAAAAAGATGATAGCCCGAGGTCATCGCTTGAGAGTAGGTCAGGTTGGAATCGTAGGAGACACAACCCAGACTGGTAAACCTCATATTTCCTTGGATGTTGCACAAGATCGAGCGCATTATTCCCATGAATTCCTGCCTGAAACTCGATCAGAAATGGCTCTGCCTCTGGTCGTAGGGGATGATATTATTGGCGCCTTGGATGTACAAAGTATATACGCTGGTGCATTCGATGAAGAAGACATTGCCATCCTACAGGTACTTGCTGACCAGTTAGCCATTGCTATCCAAAACAGCCAGCTCCTTTCGGAAATTCAAGATAGGGTACGGGAATTGCAAGCTGCTTATGGAGACTACACCCGCCGTACCTGGTCAGAGTGGTCCAGGACCACCGAAAATGAAGGATACCAATTACAGGGAAGTCGGATTTCTGCAATCTTGGAATCTCCTCAAGAAGTAAGACAGGCCTGGGCTTCTCAAACCCCGATAAAGAAGTCAACGGACAGCCAGGGGGTATATACTGTACCAATCCAACTAAGAGGAAATACGCTTGGTGTAATCCACTTGAAATTTGCCACGCCAGATGTGCCCGATGAGATAACCGACCTGGTAAATGAAATTAGCGAACGCCTTGCCCTAGCTTTGGATAATGCCAGGCTTTTTGAATCAATACAACAGCAAGCTGCCCGAGAGCAGCTCATCAGCGGGATAACCAGCCGTATGAGAGAAACCCTGGATGTAAAGACTGTATTGAGTACTGCAGTCCAGGAAATTCGCAATGCTTTGGAACTACATGATATTGCTGTCCAACTGGATATCCCAGCACAAGAATAAGATTTATTAGATGAATACATAAATAATAGGACCATCGAGAATAAGATAAAAAAGAGTAAAACCATGCAATCAAGACGGATAAATATAAAAAGAATTTTTTCCACCATCTTTGGATTGATATCAATCATCGCCTTTGGTATTTTTTTATATTTCATCTACCAAAATATGAGCCAAAATTCATTGCAGCGGCTTACCACATCTGTAAATGCTATATCCCTGGTTACAGCAGATCTGCTCCACTTGCCTGTTATTACATCGGATGAACAGATGATGGATGTAACATTAGGGGATATTGTTGGTACCCAGGGAGTACTCTATACTGCAATTCGTGATGAGACTGGTAATATCATTACAGAAGCTAGGTCTGGTGGGTGGTTGGCTGATAGTGTTACCTATAAATCAATTGCAAGCCAGGTATTTACTCAGCAACAAATGCTTGACCGGGTTAGCAAAAACACCCTCATTGTGACCGCCCCCATCTCAAAAGCCGAAAGTCTCGTGGGGACATTTGAGATTGTATATGACATAAACTTAATTAACCAACAAAACCATGGTACCTTCTTAACCTTAATGGGTATCGCCGTAATAATCATCTTATTAGGGATCCTTGCCAGCTATTACTTTACTCGTTATGTGTCCAGGCAGATAGATAAAATCGTAACAACAGCAGAGGAAATCAACCAGGGCAATCTTGATGTTGAGGTGCCTACTGTCAATATCGAAGGTATCGCAACAATTGCCACAACCTTGGAGAATACCAGGAATGAGTTAAAAAAATTATATGATGATTTGAATAAACTGGGAGATGATCTGGAAAAAAGAAATGGATACCTGGAAGCAACTTCGATCATAGCCCAGGATATGATTTCTGTTACCAATCAAGACCAATTCTTCTTTGATTTTATTAATACCATACAAGAAAAATTTGGTTTTTACCAACAAGGCGTATATCTGGTCGATCAATCGGGAGAATGGGCAATCTTGCGTGCATTTTCAGGGGAAGGTGCTGAAGATCTATCCAATCGAGGATCTCGTTTAAGGATAGGTATAGAAGGCATAGTCGGTCATGTCATTGAAAATGGCGAATTCTACCACACCAGGAACGTATCAAATGATCCTTATTACTTGCCCATGACAGAGACAAGAATCATACGCTCTGAACTTGCCTTGCCGCTGAAATCCCATGACGAGATTATTGGGGGATTAGATTTTCGAAGCAGAAATCCACATGCTTTTACAGAAGAAACGATTACTGCCCTCCAAACCATGGCAGATCAATTTACAATGGCTATTACCTATGCCAATTTAAATCATCAAGCACAAGATTATTTCGCAAATCTTCAAAGAGCTTATAGTGACCTTGGTCGTGGATCCTGGCGAGGGTTTTTAGGTCGAGATCCTATCAAAGGATTTTATTGCAACCAGGATGGAATCACGAATATAAAGGAAATACCCGACAGTATGGATTCAGATGAGTATCCGATATATGAAGTCCCCCTTACCACCCGTGGAGGCCAGGTTATCGGGAAAATTAGAGCACGTAAACGAGTCAGTGAAGAAGATTGGTCACCAGAAGAGGAGTCAATCATGAAATCCCTGGTAGAACAACTTGGTGTGGCTCTTGATAGTGCTAGCCTATATCAAGAAACCCAAATGGCTGCTCAACGCGAACAGGCGATCAGCGAGGTAACCACAAAGATTCGAGAGACTCTAGATCTTGAAACAATTGTTAGAACAGCCAGTGAGGAAATTAGGAAAGCACTAGATCTTCCAGAAGTAACTATCCATCTTGGTCAACCACTAGTAGAGGAATAACAGCGGAGTTAAATCGATGCAAATCAACCAGATCATTCAAATTGGCGCCTGGATCATTGCGCTGATTGAGCTCATTTTGGGTTTTTATATCTTTCTCTTGAATACCCAGAGCAAATCAAATCAACATGTCTCAATTTTGTTATTTTTATTCAGTATTAACACATTTGCGCAAGGTTTGTTATTTACTTCTATTGATTTTGATCTTCTTAATTATGTCTTGCTTGCCTTGGCAATCACAACTCCTGCCATCCAGCCAGGTTTACTCCTTGTTGCTGTTGTCCTGATCAAGCCAGAATGGCTTAAAGGACAGCGGAAATGGGTTTGGTGGATTGTTTATGGTCTGGTGGCGCTCCCATTTCTTTTCTCTATCTCTGATTTTTACTTTGGTACCTCAATATGGTTCACCAGGCTCCAGGCTCAGGCATACGATGGTGGATTTGTAAGTCTTCAAACTTACACCCAAGGATTTTTAGGGATATATCTCCGTATTATTTTTATCTACCTATCGACGATCATTACCCTTATCCCCCTCTTCTATTTCGTGTTTGGGGATAAAACCATCTCAAAAAATACTCGCAGATTGGCGATCATTTTGCTGGTCACCCAACTATCTGCAATTATACTTAACTTCATATTATCTATTTCCATAGCAAATTATTATGTGCTTCTGATAACCAGCATTATCTTTGCAGGCGGTTATACCTATGGTGCTTTCTCGCAATTGATTTCAGAAAGACATCTTCAAAGAGGTCGTCTTCAAGTTCGATTGACCTCTCTCATTCTGGCAATTACCATCCCGATACTGGTTGCCTTATCAGCCTTCGTAGTTACCCAGGCAGGAGAGATAATCTCTCAGAATGCCATAAATAGGTTAGAGGATAACAATAAGATTATATCATCAACAGTAGAGGATTGGTACGAATTTAATAATAAAGCCTTAAGTGCACTCGTAAATATGCCGGCAATTGTTAGCATGGACGCCCAAACCCAGAAACCTGTTTTAGAGAATATTGCAGCTTCTTATCCTAATATGTATCTTGTCAGTACAATTGACTTGAGTGGGATGAACGTTGCCCGTAGCGACGATGCAGAATTGACGTATTATGGCGATAGAGGATATTTCCAGCAGGTCCTTGAAGGAGCGGTTACGGCACAGGAAACGTTGATCGGAAGAACCAGCGGTCAACCAGCGTTAGTAGTCGCAAAACCGATCAAGGATGGGAATGGAACCCTTATAGGGGTAGGTTTTTATGCCAGCACGCTAGAAACAATCAGTGAAGCAGTTCAAATAACAGATATTAATTTTACAGGCGAGGCGTTGGTTGTTAATGAAAGCAACCAGTTAATCGCCCATCCGAATCCTCAATTTACGAGTAACGAATTAAGAGATTTCAGCCAAAATCCAGCCGTTAGTAGCTTACGGCAGAATCCCATTAATCATCTTGTAACTTATCAAGATGATGAAGGCATAACATGGTATGCATATTCCCAAAAACTGGAGAACGGTTGGGGTGTTATCGTCCAGCAAAGAGAACCGGATTTTCTAATAGCATTAAGTACTTTCCGTACTGCTGTTGTAGTTTTTATACTAATTGGGGTAGTACTTCTTGGTATCCTGACAACCCTTGCGATCAGGCAGGCAATTCAGCCTATTAATGCCTTGACAGAGACCGCTGCTGCCATCACGGAAGGAGACCTTTCCCGAATCGCGCCTATCGAAAGTGAGGATGAAATTGGCGTTCTGGCGTTATCCTTCAACCAGATGACCCAGCAGCTTCTAGAATTAATTGGGAACCTTGAACGAAGGGTCAAAGAGAGAACGATGGACCTGGAACAGCGCTCTGAGTTGTTGATTGCTGCTGCCGAGGTAGGGCGTGTGGCATCATCAGTGCTGGACGTGGATTCCCTAATTAAACAGGTGGTTAATGTAATCCGAGACAAGTTTGGGATGTATTATGTGGGTTTATTCTTAGTCGATGAAGCCCGTGAGTGGGCTTATTTAAGGGCGGGTACAGGTGCTCAGGGTGCTGCCCTAATAGAAAGAGACCATCGAATTAGAATTGGTCAGGGCGTGATTGGCTGGAGCATTGCAAATGCAAAACCCCGTGTATCACTCGATGTAGAAAGGGATGCTGTTCGTATTGAAACACCTGAATTGTTACAAACACGTTCTGAAGTGGCTATACCCTTACGAGCCAGGGGCCAGGTAATTGGGGCGATCACAATTCAAGATGTAAACCCTGACACCTTCAATGATGTAAGTTTGCTAACCTTTCAAACCATGGCAGACCTGGTCAGTGTTGCAATTGACAACGCCCGTCTTTATTCAGAGAGTGTCCATGCACTTCAAACATCTCGTAGTGTTTTCGGAGAGATGATCCAACGTTCCTGGCAGGAACAAAAAGCTTTTGGTATCAGAAGCAGCGATAAGGGGACTTTCGAAATTGAGGGGGATCTGGTTCCTCATGATCAGGCAGGTGGGAATACCTTGTCAATCCCAATTAAAGTCAGAGAGGCTATAATTGGTGAACTTGTTACATACAAACCTTCCGATTCTGGTGCGTGGCAGCCGGATGAAATTAACACAATCGAAACAATCGTCGAACAGCTAAGTAGTGCTCTTGAGAGTGCCCAATTATATGATGAGACTCAACGAAGAGCATATTTTGAACAACTTACGCGTCAAGTTTCTACTCGGATCCGTGAGACCTTAGACCTTGAAACGGTTCTCAGGACTGCCACACAACAACTACGGCAGAGTATTAATCTTGAAGAGGTGGAAATTAATCTTGGACCCCTACCGGATGAACATATTTAACCCGAAGAAATCCTAGAGAAATCCCAAAGACATGATTAGAGATCAATTCTTATGGAAAATATAGAAAAACAATCATTATTTCAGAGTACTCGTTTTAGAATAATTGCTATTCTGCTAATTTTAATTATTCTAACAATCTCCATCACTACCTATCTGGGGATCAATGCTATTTTTAATTCGATTCGGAGCGCACAAGAATCGAGTGAAACTGTTATCCGTTCGCAAGGGCAACACTACCTCATCCAAATCATCGAGAGAACTGCCAAGCAAAACGATCTCATCCTGGAACGGATCGGACAGGACGCACGTTATTTGGCGTACTATACCCAGGAAATCTATAACGATGAAAAAACCTTCAGTAACAGTACCTATTGGAACGTTACGGATCACATGTCTTATAAAAGTGATGGACAATTTGCAAATGGGGAAAACGATATCGTAAGTGTGTTTGTTCCTGGTTTTGCGAACTTTTCTGTAGAATTGACCAATCATTTAAATTTAACCTCCCACATAGACCATCTGTTTCGAGCTGTTTTTGAGAATAATCCAAGTATTGTGGCAATCTACCTGGGAACAAAAGATGAAATCACACGGTATTATCCAAATATAGGTCTTGGTGAAATCCTCCCATCAGATTTCCAGGTTACCCAACGTCCCTGGTATACCGCCGCTATTGAAGGATATCCCCAAAATAATATCACCTGGTCCCCAATCTACGAAGACTCAACAGGAAAAGGATTTCTTGTCACCGCAGCATCCCCTGCATACACATTTAACAATGATTTAATCGGAGTCATTGGTATTGATGTCACTCTCGAAGAGATAAGTCAAAATGTGGCTGCTACGCAGCTCGCAGAAGGTGGTTATTCTTTCTTGATTGATGAGACCGGAGCAGCGATTACTTTACCTGAACAGGGTTATCAAGACATTTTAAACAGAGAAAAAGAACCCGACGAATTAGGTACAGATTTAACAAATACAACTTCTTCATTTAAACCCATTATCGAACAGATGTTATCCGGAGAATTTGGATTTGAGAGCATTATGATTGGTGGAGAAGAACATTTTATCGTATATGCACCCTTGGAAAACACTGGTTGGAGTCTAGGTTCAGTAATATCTGCTCAAGAAATTTTGAAGTCTATATCAGCTTTGGGGGGAGAATTTCAATCATCTGCCCAAAGACAGATACTTTCTCGAATTATTCCTTTTAGTGCCATCCTCCTGATTGCGGCTGCACTGGTCGCTTTATTCGCTACAAA
Organism: uncultured Anaerolineales bacterium; assembly: GCA_964613985.1. Lineage (GTDB taxonomy): Bacteria > Chloroflexota > Anaerolineae > Anaerolineales > UBA11858 > CAZTJD01. The sequence goes on along the minus strand of CAZTJD010000060.1, from coordinate 8,852 downwards.
CCGTCTTACTAACCCTCTAAATGAATTAATCACCGCTGCTCAACGCCTTGGGGATGGAGAATGGGAAACGCCTTTACCCAAAACCAGGTTAAATGAGATTGCCATGCTTACAAAAAGTTTTTCATCAATGGCTCGGCAATTACAACAAAATGTGTTAAATCTCGAAGCAAGGGTTGCTGAAAGAACTGAAACCCTGGAAAGAAGATCTCAACAACTTCAAACAGCAGCTGACGTTGGCTCAGCTGTTGCGACGAATAGGGATTTGGATTCATTATTAACCCAGGTCACCCAAACAATTAGTGACCGCTTTGATTTTTATCATGTAGGAATATTTCTTCTTGACAAAGAAAAAGAGAACGCAATCTTAAAAGCCGCAAATAGTGAGGGTGGGAAAAAGATGCTTGCCCGGAACCACAGCTTGCGAGTAGGCGAAGAAGGTATTGTGGGCTATGTAGCTGGCTCAGGTACACCAAGAATTGCGTTAGATGTCGGCGCCGATGCAATCCACTTCCGAAATCCTGATCTCCCGGAAACCCGCTCGGAATTGGCTCTCCCGCTTTTCGCGGGTGGTGTACTTCTCGGGGTACTAGATGTACAGAGCACAGTATCTGAAGCTTTTTCAGAAGAAGATGTTGCTGTACTTCAAGTTCTTGCCGATCTGGTTGCTGTCGCGATCGAAAACGCCCAGTTATTTGAAGAAAGTCATAATGCCTTAGAAACAACGCAGCGCATAACGACGGAAATGAGCCGAGATGCCTGGAGAGAAATACTCAGCACACAAGAAGCACTAGGTTTCCGAACAGACCTCTCAGACCTCATTACTCCATCGAGTGGTGAGTGGTCCAGCGAAATGGGCGAAGCAACTGAACTTGGGAAAATTGTTAAGCTCGACGATTACACAATTACTGTACCAATTACCCTAAGAGACCAGGTGCTAGGTGCTGTTCGCTTGAAGAAAACTGAGCGTGAAGGTGTTTGGAAAAAAAGTGAAATTGAACTAATGGACACACTTGTTGGTCAACTAGAAAATGCTTTGGAGAGTGCCAGACTCTATATGGATAGCCAGCGTCAGGCTACAAGAGAAAGATTAGTAACAGAGATTACAACGAAGTTGAGAGGAACAACAGACCCACAAGTCATGATTAACACCGCTGTAACAGAACTTCAGAAGGCATTAAAAGCGCAGCGAGCCCAGGCTTTGTTAAAACCTAATCTTGAGTGAACCGAACACATTATCTAAGCATCGATGAAAAATCTTATTACTCCACCAATCATGCAATAAAGTCACGAAAGCATAGGACTCCCAAAAAACCAAGTACTTGCCCAGGAGTTGGCAAAATATGGCAGAAGAGAATAGATTACACAACCGTCTTGATGATCTCTTTTCAGAACTTGAAAATCAGGCATCAGAAATTAAGCCAAAAGAACAGGATGTCCCTGGATGGACCTGGGAATGTGACCACAATGGCGAATATACCAAATGCAGTCCCGAAATTGAGCAATTATTAGGGATTAAACCTGAGACAGTCATCGGTGAAGATCTCTTCACCTTCCTCCTTGATCATTCTTCACAAGAATCACTTAAATTAAGGATCGAAAAGGGGGATTTTCCGATTGAGCTTGATTACTTTTATGTACTTGAGGATGGTAATAAAATAACAGTTCGCTCCCATATCTTTCCAATTGAATCGATCGATGATAAGCAACGTGGCTGGCGAGGGATCAATCGAATCCTTAAAGCGAATAAGCTGTATTCATCACAAGAAATAATTCAATCCACAAGCAAAACAATTGCTGATTCATCTCGTAGAACGAAACAAACCGGTGCACTTCCACCTCTTGGTGTTGCGGTTGACGGAACCCATAAATTCACAATTGACAAACCCTCTACATCAATTGGCGCAGTTAGTCTTAAGAATCAAACAACAAATATCGAGAAAGCAACCAAGGATTCTCCGGCTTCAATCGCAGTACCCATAACACTTCAGCAGGAATCCTTAGGTTTGCTAGAAATTATCGATAATTCCCCTAACAGGATGTGGAGTAAGAACGAACAACGTCTGGTTGAACAGGTTGCTGACCAATTGGCCTTGGCTTTGGAGAACGCGCGCCTTTTCCAAGAAACTCAAATTTCTCTCTCAAGGACTGAAGCATTATATTCCGTTGGGCAAGCAGCAATTGGTTTTGAAAATCTGGATGAACTACTCCAAGCTGTGGTAGATACGATAGCAAAGGTTGTTCCAGCGGATCGCGCCTTAATTGCCGTAATCGATGACGAAAGGGAGATCCTCACCCACTTCTTCGAAAATAACGCACCACCAATCGAAACAACACCCAATACATACCAGGAATTGTTACAAGGTCTTTCAGGCTGGTGTATCCGAGAGAGAAAACCAGCTATTTCACCGAAGGGTACGCAAGATACAAGAGAATCACTAGAAGCCCAAGAACTTAGAAAGGAGACGAATTCTGGTTCAATGGTTGTGGTGCCGATGTTATACCGAGAGCAGGTTTTTGGAACAATCACAATTATAAATGACCCTGACCAACCAGATTTCGAACAAGGGGATCTTGACTTGCTTACAGCAATGGCATCTCAAGTTGCTACAGCGTTAGACAACGCCCGTCTTTTCAGGGAAGAACAGAGGCGTCGTCAAATTGCAGACACGCTGAGTGAAACTGCAAGGGTGGTTGGTGCAACCCTTGAATTGAAAGATGTTGGTGATCGTTTACTTAGCCAACTTTCCGATGTAATCGATTTTGATTCTGCGATCCTTAAAATTTCTGAGGGAAATCAACAAAGGGAAATAAGCGCATTTACCCAACCGGGATATTCACAAGACTTGTCACAGAATCTTGAAAAATCATTAAGCAAAATTATCATCGATACCCGGAAACCTCTCTTGATTAAGGATACTCGTAATGACCCTCACTGGAAAAACCTAAGTGACAGCAATCAAATTGGTTCCTGGCTAGGAGCACCGCTCTCATCAGGAGAAGATGTTCTAGGCCTCTTATTTTTCCAACATAGAGAACCTGGTATTTACAATGAAGAAACTGCAGACATTATAAGTGCCATTGCAGCCCAGGTATCCATCGCCATACGAAATGCTAACCTATTCCAACAAATACAACGGCGTAGCATTCAGCTGCAGACTGCTGCAGAAATTTCTCGAGCGGCTACGAGTATTCTCGAAACAAACCCACTCATACAGCAGACGGTTAACTTGATTCAAGATCGTTTCAATTTATATTATGTGGGATTATTCCTTTTAGATGAAAGAAGGGAATGGGCAGTTCTTCATGCTGGGACTGGTGAAGCTGGTCGTATCCAAGTTGAACGTGGGCACAAATTGGGAGTCAATAACCAATCGATGATTGGAACCTGTATCCTTAACTCAGAACCGCAAACCCCTCAAAGACTGACCTCTGATGTTTCCAGGTATATCAATCCACTTTTACCGGATACAAAGACTGAAATTGCTCTACCACTAATAAGCCGGGGGCAAGTCATTGGTGCCATGAGCATTCAAAGCGATCTGGAGAATGCATTCAGTGAGGATGATGTTGCCATATTGCAAACAATGACAGATCAGGTGGCAAATGCGCTTCAAAATGCATATCTATTTAGCCAAACACAAGCGCGAGCAGAAGAACTTACCGTGCTCAATGAAATGAGCCAATCCTTATCTAAAAACCTCAATGTAGATGCAATCATCAGAAATATTTACTTGTTCGCAACCCGGTTGGTCGATACCTCAACGTTTTATATCGCACTGCATGACAAGGAAAGGGGTGAGATTTCCTTTCCATTTTCCACTGAAAACAACCGACCATATATACTTCCAAGTCGACCTCTTCACAATGGATTTCCAGAATATGTCATTCAAAATCAAAGACCTGTGCTGATAAAGAACGAAGCAGAAAAATGGCTTAGAGATCATGGAGTTGAGTTGCAACGAACTGGCACTCTTCCTGATAGTTGGCTTGGTGTTCCATTATTAATTGGCGAGGAATCGCTGGGCATCCTATGTGTTCAGCATGAAAATCCCTACCATTTCACAGAACAACATCGGGATCTCATGGTCGCAGTAGCCAACCAGGGTGCAATAGCAATTCAAAATGCCCAGCTATTTTCGCAGACACAGGAAGCTTTAGCAGAAACAGAAGCATTACTCACCATTGCCAGCACTGCAAGCAGTTCTTTTGATATCAATGATACGCTATCAAAAGTATTAAACCAGGTCCTTGATTCCATCGGTTCACAGGCAGGAATCATTTCTATAGGAAATCCACAAACAGACAGGCTTGATCTTTTCACCTATCGCCTGCCAGATCAAATGGTGCAAGGATTCCTCGAAAATGGTCTCGAAGGATCACTTTGCGAGTGGGTATACCGTCAAGCCAAACCACTTGTAGTCGAAGACTTAAGGCAAAATTCTCCTGCAGATGCGCGAGGTGCTATTGAACAAGGATTCATATCCTATCAAGGTGTACCCCTAGAAGCAAAAGGTAAAATTCTGGGTACTTTATGTACTTTTTCTTCTCAAAGTCTTTCATCAAAATCAAATGATCTTCAGATTCTACAGGCAATTGGACGACAAATTGGGGTCACCATTGAAAACGCGACACTATTTGAGCAAACTCAAGAACAGGCTGTAGAATTAGAGATTTTAAATGAGATGTCCCGTAATTTGAGTACGTTATTTGATGTTGATAAGATCATCAATACAATTTATGAATACTCATCGAAATTAATGGATACAAGCTCATTTTATGTCGCTCTTTATAATAAGGACGAACATAGAATTTCATACCCATTTGTTGTTGAAAATGGAAAAATTACAACGTCTGGTCAGGTGGAAAAAAGGAAAGGGCTTATCCAATATATTATTGACTCACGGAAACCGTTGTTAATATCCAATAACTTTGAACAGAAATTAAATGAATTGGGGATTGATGTCGATTCCCCGACACAATCATTGCTAGGGGTTCCGCTTATTATTGGCGATGAGGTTTTGGGAGTGATTATCGTTCAAAATTCGGGGAAACCACGAATTTTCAACAACCATCACCAGGAATTGCTTGTTTCGATTGCCCGACAATCAGCTATCGCTATTCAAACAGCGGGTTTATTTGAAGAGACTCGTAAACGAGTGCGCGACCTGACAACCTTATCCAAAGCAAGTCAAACCCTTGCCAGTGCCCCACTTGAATTAGGGGAAGTAGCTGCAATTATTAAAGATCAAATAGATGATGTCGTACCAATTGACACCGCTATTTCGATCTCATTGAGAGATGCGAACAACCCAGGTTTCTTAAAAAAGATCGTTTCATCTACTTTTGATGACAAACTTGGGGTTGTGGAGGATCAGAATCCAGAAGATCTAATCTTCTCCCTAAAAGATCATCCATTAACCGAAGAGGTTATGTCTCTCCAAAAATCAATGATTCTCCAGAAAAGCGAAGCAAAAGCGCTATCCTATGAAATTGATGGTTTGGCCAATCAAAGTGTAGGCACATACCTCATTTTGCCTTTAGTTCTAAAAGGAGAGACAATTGGAGTGATAGAGCTAGTGACATTCAAAGATGAATATGCTTATTCGTCCGAAGAAATCAGCCTCTTGTCCACCCTGGCAAATCAAGCTGCAATCTCCCTGGAAAATGCCCGTTTATACGATGAACAACGACAAACCACAGAACAATTACGAGAACTAGACCAGCTCAAATCCCAATTCTTGGCGAATATGTCCCATGAATTACGAACGCCACTAAACTCAATCATTGGGTTTTCTAGGGTGATCATGAAAGGTATCGACGGTCCAGTTACTGATCTTCAAAAACAAGATTTATCGGCAATATATAACGCTGGACAACATTTATTAAAGATGATCAATGACATCTTGGATATATCTAAGATTGGTGCCGGTAAGATGGAACTATCTTTTGAAGATGTCAACATCCCAGATATTATTAACAGTGTCATATCAACTGCAAGAGGCCTCATTAAAGATAAACCAATCGAATTGTTCACTGTCGTCGATAACGACCTTCCCAATATCTACGCAGATCCTACCCGCGTGCGCCAGATTTTACTAAATCTTTTATCAAACGCTGCAAAATTTACTGATCGAGGCTCAATTACCGTATCCGCAAATCAACGGTTCAACGATAATGAACAATCTGAAATTTATATCAGCGTCAGGGATACAGGGGAAGGAATACCGAAAGAAAAACAAGAAAACTTATTTGAGCCTTTCGTCCAAGTCGATGGTTCTCCCACCCGGTCTACTGGAGGCACTGGGTTAGGTTTGTCTATAACTAGAATGTTGGTAGATTTACATCATGGAAAGATTGGTCTTGAAAGTGAGGTTGGGAAAGGCAGTAATTTCTTCTTTACGCTCCCTGTATATCCATCCATACCACCAATGATATCCGAAGACTTGATGTCAATTCTCGCGATTGATCCGGATATCCAGGTTCTTCAACGATATGAACAGTATTTGCAAGAAACAAAATATAAAATAATCCCGCTTACAGATCCCTCCATGGCATTGATATATGCCAGGGAAATGAAACCACATGCCATAACTTTAGATATATTATGGCCTGGACATGATGGTTGGAAAATTTTTGATAAGATTAAGTATGACTCTATCACCAAAGACATACCAATAATCATCTGCAGTATTCTGGATGAAACAGAAAAAGGTCGAAAATTAGGGGTGGATGGATATTTGACAAAACCTATTCTTGCTGGTGATTTTGTTAATGCCATTAGCAGTCTGCCCGAGAAGTCAAAACAATCCAGGTCAGAATTAAGCCAACTTGAGTAGCGGAATTCATTTATAAACACCTTATTTTTAATTCTTTACACACTTGAGATGTTATTTTGTACAACACACGAGTGCCGTTTGTTAAAATTGTGATAACTGCAAAGGAACGTATAGAATCTAAAAAACGTCTGGATAGACGAATTCACACCTTCATGTAAAAAAGGAAATTCCTCAATGAGGACCTCGCAGGAAAAGTTGATACGGTTTTGATATAAAAGAACCGGATATGATTTAGGATAAACATTAAACAGGATTACTCTTAAGGGAAAAACAAAATCGACAATGAATGGGCGAATGAAAGGAATCTCTGCTGCTTTGTCCTCGGCATTTTTCCTGGGGATGGCACCAGTATTCGGTAAAAAGGCGATGTTGTTGGGGATGCCCCCCATGACGGTTGTCGCCCTTCGTACTCTTTTCGCCGCGTTACTTCTTTTCCTCATTATTGCGATATTTAAAAAGAAGTTCCTTTATATATACCCTGCAGGATTACTTGGCTGTTTATTAGCTGGATGGATTAATGGCTTGGGTTCCTTATTTTATTATAGTGCGATTGCAAGAATTGGCGCCGGTGTTGGCCAGTTGCTTTATTCCCTCTATCCAATTTTTGTTGTATTTTGGTTATTTCTCGACCATCAAACACCAAGTAAACTGACCTTGTTACGAATTGGCTTAGCTTTACCAGCGGTTTTTCTCCTTATACAGACCAACGGACAGCCAATTGATCTTGTCGGAATTATCCAAATGCTTATTGGTTCCGTTCTTTATGCCTTACATATTCCAATCAACCAAAGAGTCCTTTATGATATGCCGCCACCGACCGTTACCCTTTATACATTGATCGCTATGAGCGCAATCACATTTCCAGTATTGTTTTTTACTGACTTCATTGGAATATTTACCACCCCCGTCGGTTGGGGACCTCTGATTGGATTGACCATTGTCACCTTTTTTTCCAGGTTGACTCTGTTTATGGGTGTGAAAAATATTGGGGGAACTGAAACTGCATTGCTAGGGTTGAGTGAATTATTTGTCACGATTGTCTTTGCTCAAGTTTGGCTTGGTGAAAGACTAAATGCTTACCAGTGGCTAGGTGCACTCATCCTATGCATTAGTATTTTACTTATCGGTTTTGAGAAAGTACCCCAGAAGAAACAACTCACTGGGGGTTGGTTAAGTTGGTTAAGTCATCCAACGATTCCAAGCGAGATATCGACACAAACACGGGATCATTAAAATTTTCCTTTGAAACTGTATAGCAGTCTGGTCTTTTAAAAAAGGTGGGGAAAAGATAAAAACCAATAACACAAAAATCTAAAATAGCAAACATGATATACTTCATGGGGAAAATACCTGATTCTAAATCTAAGGAAAACCCAATAATCTAAAGGATAAATTACAAATGAAAGATTTCTTATCAATTGCCGACTATTCTTCTGAAGCCATCCAGAATCTGCTAGATTTAGCAGTTATATTGAAGGAAGAATGGAAAAAAGAGGGAAATCCCTCATTACTGCATAGGAAAGTCTTGGCGATGATTTTTCAGAAGCCAAGCTTAAGAACACGTGTCTCCTTTGATATGGCGATGCTGCACCTTGGTGGAAATGCGCTTTATCTATCCCCTTCTGAAATTGGACTTGGTAAACGTGAATCGATTGCTGATATAGCTCGAGTCTTATCAGGATATGTGGATATTATCATGGCGCGGGTTTTTGAACACGAACACGTCCTCCAACTTGCAGAATGGGCAGAAGTTCCTGTGATCAATGGACTAAGTGATTATAACCACCCATGCCAGGCAATGGCAGATGCCCTAACAATTCAAGAGGAATATGGACATCTAAAGGGGCTTAATGTCTGTTATGTAGGAGATGGAAATAATGTCGCTGTATCACTAATGCATATCTGTGCCAGGTTAGGTGCAAATTTTACAATAGCGCATCCAGAAGGATTTGGTATGTCAGAAAAAGCAATTCGAATCGGAAATAAAATTGCGGAAGAACAAGGTAGCTCCATAAC
>CAZTJD010000059.1:0-24064 GCA_964613985.1 uncultured Anaerolineales bacterium | reverse complement strand
ACATGGCGGGATGTAGTTTTACCAGGTCAATAGCCTGCTGTGCATGGATCCCCTCGACGAAAAACTTGCGTTCATAGCGGTAATCAGGCTGAATAATTCCAGTCTCTTCGCTCATCGCTTCTATCCTCAAAGAAAGTTGTCCCGAAACATACAGCTTTGCCTGTTACCCAATCCCTTTATTATCCATGAATGTAATCTCCAGGGAATCAGATAAGCCTCTAAGTGCCATGCGAGCATCTGATAGCTTCTGCATGTTTTGAAATTCGACCATGAAGCTGCTCTCCAAAGCCCTGCTGGAATCGTCAAATCGCACCAGCCGTACCTGGGAACAATGGCGCTGAAGGGCATCAAGAATGGATTCCAGGTCCACCTTACCTGGCGCCGGACTTACGATGCTGACGTGCAGGTTGAAATCCGCCCGTCGATCTCGAAAAAGGTATCTCAAGCCCAGGATCAGGATAGCAGCTGCCAGGGCAACAGCAGTGATCATCCGTTGGTTATCACCCAAACCGATACCGATGCTGATCGCAAAAAATAAGTATGCCAATTCCTCTGGTTCTTTTATCGCTGCTCTGAAACGTACGATAGACAGGGCACCAACCAGGCCTAGGGATAGCGCTACCGAGGAACGCACCACCAGGATGATGAAGGTGGTGGTTACTGTGATTAGGATGAAATTCGCGGCAAAACGACGCCGGTTTGAGAGTGATGACCCCCAATGAACATAGACCCTGCTGAGAATATAACCAAATAAAACCGATAATGCCAGGTTGATCACAAAGGTCGACATTTCTGCGGGTGCTGCCTGGATGCTGGTGAGTTCGTCAATCAGGTCGCTGATCGAGAGGCGCGCCCCAGTGTCTGGCTGAGTCGTTGGTGTAGCCTGGACAGCTTCAACCTGGGCTGGGCCGGCTCCCTGTTCCTCTCCAGGATGGACCGGGACGGTCGTCACCTGCAGATCGTCAAACTCGGCTGCGACCTCCCCCTCTACCATGAAACCCAATCCGCCCCCGTTTATGGGATCTGGGTCTGTTGCCTCCAGGACCAGCTGATCATCCAGGTAAACTTGATGATGTCCATCTTCCAGGTTGATCCGCACCGCCATCCAATCGCCCAGGGCAGCACTCCGAGGTGTAGTTCCCAATTCCTGTGGAACATCACCCTGGGTCTTCTCCAGGATGAGGCGGTCTTCTAACATGATGAAGGCATAGCTGGCTTCCTCCTGCATGGCGTAACGGATGTAAACGGCACCACCAGGCTGCCTGACTCTGACCTCGATAACGCCTAACCTGTAGGAACCCATCTTAACCGCAAAATTCCCCGGATCAATTCGAAGCATACCGTTCCTCAAGACAGCACCTGGAGAATACTCCCAACCGTCCAGGGTCTCCCTTTCAAACGACTCGCTGAAATCACCCTCCTGTGCCTTAACCGTAAAATTCAACAACAAGGCAATCATCACTGCCAACAGCAGGGATAGAGCAGGTATTTTTCTCATTGTCCACCTCGCATTTCTTCCAAAAGTGATTGGGTTATAAACTGTTCTCGCTGGCGAGTGAAATCCACCAGCCTCTTCCAGGAATCAAGAAAGGCTTCTACCGGGAACCAAGGCTGCTCTTCGTAATACATTTTATCGCCTGTCTCCTTTGTGACATAAGGCGCGATCAGCTCATAGTAACCCTGTGCTATTCTTGCAACATGGGTCTCATTAAACCAGTAGCGCCTCAACAGGTCCACATAAGCTGCATACTGGATGCGGTATTGTTCTACCTCAAAAGTGCGATCATATAAGGGCGCCCGTTCCACCAGTCCATGTCCTTCCAACTCGAAGAGGAGATGCTCAGGATTACCACCCCAGGTCAGGTCCCAGGGGATCCACTCGAATTTTCCAGATACCGCATTATTGAACAGGTAAAAATTGTTCCCGGTATAGGGGTAGCTGTCCCAGTTTGCCAGTGTATTGACCACAGCCATGTAGCGCAGAAAACCATCGATATTGATCACCTGTTCCACCGCCTGACTGAAATCATCAGGAGTTCCATAATCAACCCCATCAATCACGTAAATCAGGTTGAGGATATCGCTGTAGTCTGGGTCTTCCTCGTTGTTCGTTTTTCCATAAGCATACTGGCCGTTTTGAGTAGGATAATCCTCAATATCAGAACCGTAATAAATCAGGTCCATCGGACCTCGCTGGGCATGGCTGGCTTTGTACAGGTTGCCGTCCCTGGATTCTGGTCCAAAACGGTTGGCGAGGAATTTTCGGTCTACTCGCTCGATCATGGTGTATATCCCCCAGTAGAACGGGCCCTGGTCGTCATCCACCAGGTCAATCCACAGCTCAACGAAGCAGACCTGGCTGGCAGGAACCCCGGCAAAATGCATCATCTCGTATGCCAACTTCTCCTGCAGCATGGAAGGATCACCGATATTATTGGTGAATATCAGCTGTTTCAGGTTGTGGAATTCCTGGCCTTCCACGTAAGCATCCGTATCAATTTTGAAGGGCTTCTTCAAGCCGGATTCCCGGAGCGAAAACTGCCCCCGCATGCGGAAGCCAACCTGTTTCAGCCTTTCTCCAAAAATCACCGCATCTGCCTGTACCTGGATCTTTGCCTCGGGATCTGCCCACATCGCCTGCCAGTCCGCCTGGGTTATCTGTACTTCCACCTTTCGCACACGGCTGTCATCAAAGACAGTCCAGTAGTCGACACTGCTCGAGGCAGGATGGCGGATATGCAGGGCTGTGGTCGCAGTAGCCGTTTGACCTTGAGCCGTGGTCACCTGAAGGGTGATTGTTAAGTCCCTGGGCTTGGAGTATACATAAGAAGCATAGCCTCCTTCAGCGGTGGTGTCGGTCTCCAGCAATCCATTCCCATCCAGGTCCCACTGGTAGCGCACAATCTCATCCCCCAAAGCCCTACTCCCATACGCGCTAAAGTAGACTTTCAAAGGCGCCCATCCCTGGTTGGGCATGGCATGGGCGTAAGCTTCAACTTCGATTTGCGGTAAATTTTGGGGAAGATTCGATTTCGGAATCGGTGCGGCAGATGTGAACAGAATCCCTACCCACAATAGCGACCCGGCAAAGAAGATGACCAGCATCGTAAATTCAAAGACCCGAAGCCAATCACGATCATGTCTCACACGCTCATGTATCACACGATCATGCTTCATGATAAGTCGATTATAGCATATGCCTTAATCCCTGCTCTTGGATCTCCTCCCATCGATCTCCATTCCTTCCGCTTCAATCACCTTCCCCAGTAACCACGAACATCGTATATGTCCCTTGCGGGGTATACCCCAACTTCTTCGCCAGCCTGTCTGATACCTCGTTGGCGGCATCCCAATCGGGATTCAGGTTATTCTCCAGGCTGTGGAGCATCAACCGGGCTGCGACAGCCGTCGCCAGGCCTTTTCGCCGGTGTTCTTCCCGGGTGTTGATTTGGATCTCGATGCCCCGACGGCAGACCACGAATGTGGTCGCTGCGCTGACGATCTTTTCCCTTTGCAAAATGCAGAATCCGAAGCCCAGGTTGATGAAATGATCGATCGAATCAAAGTTCTGGAAGTGGTCTTCCGCAAAACGGCTTTTTTCTTCAGCGAGCTGGCGCGCTCTGGATAGGTGCATCTGCTCTAACCGGTAACCTGCCGGCACCTGGGAGGCAAAACGCCTCAACTGATCGTTTCGCAGGTTCTCACTTGTGAAGGCGTAGCGGGTGATTTCGAGAATCCCCTCTCGGTTCACCTCCTTGAAAGCGCTTTCCCAACCTGCCGAGGAGAAAACCAGGACGCATGGCTTGGGTAAACCTGCCAGAAAAGCGCGACTTTCGGGATGATCTGGGTCGCCAGCTGGGATAAAAAATTGGTACCGTGGATATTCGGTGATCGCAACCTGTGGGTGCTCCGCCCGGTCCACCCAGGCTCTACCCATCATCCCATCCAGGACCGCTTCGACCAGGTAGTTCCAGCGGTAGTCCTGGAAAAGCGGGGCGAGTAATCCTCGATTTCTTTTGACTTCAATCATGTCCGACTCCGAATGAAAGATATGGGAATTATAAAGCAGATGTTGGAGAATGAATATTGGAGATTGATGCCCATTAATTGTTATAATAGCGATAAAACCATGATTACCACCTTCAAAGACCGCGTCCGTCTTGCCTTAACCCACCAACCCGTAGACCGGTTCCCAACCCAAATTAATTTCACCAGCGCCCTTGGAAAAATCCTGGCTTCCCATTTCAACGTCCCGGAGACCGCGCTGCCCGGATTATTTCAAAACCACATCGTTCGGGTCGATGTCAATCTTCCCAAGACCCCGAGCCAGGATGGCAAAGTCATTTACGATTGGTGGGGCGTGGGATTCGATGCAGAACAAGAGGGGTATTTCATCTCAAAGCACCCTCTATCCGAATCTAAAGATCTGGACGCTTACCCCTGGCCGGACCCAAACAACCCTGCCTTATTCTCGGAAGCAGAGAGCATCATCACACAGGACGCCGGGCAGCACTTCATCACCCCTAACTTAGGCTTTGCCTTGTTTGAAAGAGCCTGGTCCCTGCGCGGGTTGGATGCATTCATGATCGATATGGCTCTCGATCCTGGTTATGCCGAGGAACTTTTGGATCGCATCCTGGAGGTCCAGCAGGTTTTAGTCGCTCGCTACCTGGACCTTGGGGTGGATGGCGGCTATTTCGGGGATGATTACGGGGCACAGAAAAATATGCTTTTCTCCCCCAGGATGTGGCGCCGGTTCATCAAGCCTCGCCTGGCGCGTTTATTTGCTCCCTTCCGGGCTGCCGGTCTCCCCGTGATCATGCACTCGGATGGCCAGATCGGATCTATTCTTCCCGATTTGATTGAAATTGGTTTAACTGTCCTGAACCCGGCCCAACCGGAAGTGTTGGACCACGCCTGGCTTCGGAAAACATTTGGAGACACGTTGGCTTATTATGGCGGGATTTCAACCCAGACCGTCCTTCCCTCAGGATCTCCCATGGAAATCAGGCAAGCGGTAAAAAACTGCCTGAACACACTGGCTTTTGATGGCACCGGTCTTCTCCTCGCCCCCTCTCACCGCATGATGACCGATATTCCCATCGAGAATATTGAGGCCTTGCTGGATGAATTCAGGATGCTCGAACCATAAAACCTGCCCCTAATCCCTTGAATCAAAACCTGAATCATGCTATGATATTGTTACCGATAACGTTACCGGTAACGATCCAGGTCCTATCATGAGCCCCAAGAATCGCATCACAATCAAAGAAGTTGCCAGGGTTGCAGGAGTATCCACCCAGACTGTTTCCCGTGTCTTGAACAAACGACCGGATGTTTCTGAGGATACCCGGGCGCGGATCCAACACATCATCGAAGACCTTGGATATTCTCCAAACCTCTTTGCCAGGAATCTAAGCAGGGGACGCAGTAATACCATCGGGGTCATTGGCTACGGGTTGATTTATTATGGCACCCAAAACGTTCTCAGTGGGATCGAGAGAGAGGCAAATAAGCTGGATTTTTCCTTATCCCTGAGGTTGATTGACCGGATTGACTCTACCAAGGTCGGTGAAATTATTTACAACCTGGAATCACGCCGGGTTGAAGGGTTGATCTGGGCTGTACCTGGAGATATCAACACCTCGGAATGGTTAATCGAAAAATTCTCCAACATCCCGGTCCCTGTGGTCTATATCAATAAAGGGCAGGTTGGAAACGAGTATGTCACGGCGATGGACAACCGCATGGGGGCAAGATTAGCCACCCAACACCTGGTGGACCAGGGCTACCAACGGATCGGGATCATCACCGGACCTCAAAACTGGTGGGAGACTCAAGAACGCCTTGCGGGTTGGCTTGAGGTTGTCGCCGAACAAGGCTACCAGGAGGTTGATTCGTTAATCGTCGCAGGCGATTGGACCCCCTCGAGCGGCGAGTATGGCTTGGTCACCCTGTTGGATCAAGCACCTGGGGTAGACGCTGTCTTTGTCTCCAACGATCAGATGGCATTGGGAGCCTTTCAAGCCGCACGGCAACTGGAAATTAAAATTCCACAACAGCTTGGCATTATTGGGTTTGATGATATCCCGGAAGCCGCCTATTTTTACCCCGCATTAAGCACCATCCGCCAGCAACCGTACGTCCTTGGATCAAAGGCTGTTGATCTGCTCAACATGCTTATCCAGGCGGGTCAAGATAATATTCCAGTGGGACCAGCCATTTCCTGGATCGAACCCGAGCTGATCATTCGCAAGAGTTCCCTACGCGAGGAGAAAGGATGAAACCACGAGACCGGGTCGAAATGGCATTAAACTTCGAGACTCCTGATCGCTGCCCGATGCAGATCAGTTTTACCCCAGAATTTGCGGATCGTTTACGGGTGGACCTTGCCCTCAACCGGGAGAAAGCGCATAACCCGCACGGCGGGGGAAACACCTATGTCCTGGAACGCACCCTCGGCATGGACCTGCTGCTGACCTCCGTCGGTTGGGCAAATTCCTACTACATGAGTGATTCTGATTACCTGGACGAATGGGGTATAGGTTGGAAGGTCCATCCTTACGAGACCCCCTTCGGGCGAGGATTCTACACCGAGATCCATTCTCATCCCCTGGCGGACGATGCCGCTTTCTCCCACTACCAGGCTCCAGATCCAACCCGGCCGGAGTTATATACGGAGTCGGAACAGATGGTATCCGATTACAAATCTGAATACTGGATCGTCGGCGTGGTGGTAACGACGATTTTCGAAACCGCCTGGGCTTTACGAGGCCTGGAACAAATCATGGTGGATATGGTTGTTGATCCTGACTTGACCAATGAACTGCTCGATATTCCCTACCGCTATCACCTTGCTGCAGCAAAGAAACTGGTCGAACTCGGGGTCGACATGGTCTGGTTGGGAGATGATTTCGGTACTCAGAACCAGATGTTGATTGCCCCAGCGATGTGGCGAAAATATTTCAAAAACCGGATGGCGAACCTGATTTCAGAATTAAAAGCGATCAACCCGCAGCTCAAGGTCGCTTATCACTCTGACGGCAACATTAAGCCGATCATCCCCGAATTGATCGATATCGGTCTGGATATCCTCAACCCAATCCAACCCGCCTCAATGGACCCGGCCGAGTTAAGAAAGCAGTTTGGGAAAAATCTATGTTTTTGGGGCACAATTGACGAACAGGATACCCTGCCTTTTGGTACACCTCAGCAGGTCAGGGACGAAGTATTAAACCGCTTGACCCGGGTAGGATTTGAGGGTGGCTTGATCCTTTCGCCTACACACCATGTCCAGCTCGATACCCCTATGGACAACTTTTGGGCCATGGTTGATACCATCCTCAATACGCCCTACCAGGCCTTTGAATAACGCTGGAAGATCCCTAACGATGAATAGTACCAGGATTAATCACACATGGTGGCAAGTCGAGATTGAGGGGATGGATCAATCCTTCGATCGCGCCATGCAGCGTGTATATGCCTGGTTTGAGAACGAGATCATCGACCGTGCTCCAATTCGTTTCCAGGCCCACAATGCTTTCCTCGCCTCCGAGACAGAGAGTGTCGCTCGTATGTCCAGGGAAGAGAAGCAGGCCTGGTGGTTCGATGCTGAACTCCAGTTGGATATTTTCTTGCGATCCATCGAGGGTCGCAGATTTCATGGGGAGACCTTTCCGGTATTCTTCCCAAACCTAGGACCCGATGTCTACGCAGCCTTCTATGGTTGTGACCTCGAGTTTGGTGAAATCACGTCTTGGTCCATACCCATCGTCCATGACTGGGAGGATGCAGAGGCGTTGTCATTCGACTGGGATAACATATATTTCAAAAAGATTGAGGAACTCACAACACATGCCCTTGAACGGTGTGCTGGGAAGGCTTTGGTAGGGTACACTGACCTGCATCCTGGCTTGGATTGTGTGGCAGCCTGGCGTGATCCCCTTCAATTATGTGTGGACATGATTCAAGCGCCTGACAACGTGGACGATTTGATTGAGATTGCAACCGCAGATTTCGAAATGATTTATAATCATTTCGACGCGATACTCAAGGACGCCGGGCAGCTCTCGGTTAGCTGGATGGGAATCCCTTCTTTTGATCGGATGCACATCCCTAGCTGCGATTTTGCGGCCCTGATATCACCGGGATTCTTTATACGGTTCGGCTTACCAATCCTTCAAAAAGAAGTGAAGTCGATGACCCATAATGTATTCCACATCGATGGACGTGGTGTAGCAAAAAACCTGGATGTGATTTTAAGCGTACCGGAAGTTCACGCCGTCCAATGGGTCCAGGGCATGGGCGATGACTATCCCATCATGCAGTGGGCACCCTTTATTAAAGATTTACAATCACGACAAATACCGGTTATTGTTGATTTAAGCAGAGAGGACCTGGAAAGGTTTATGAACGAGATGGAGCCAAAAGGTCTTTTTTTGTGGGTGGCAACAGAAAGCGAAGAAGAGGAGTTAGCAATCCTTAAACGCATGCAACGATGGTGTTGAATCTGTTGTGAATCGATCATCGAACCTGGAGGTGTAAATGAACAAATATTAATAAGAGAAGCTTCTAATTTTAAGATCAATTGGTTTTTATCAAAAAGGAGAAAATCATGAAGAAAATTGTTTGGCTTGTCGCAGCCCTTATGATCCTCGGTGTTCTACTGTCTGCCTGCGGTCCCGCAGCAACGCCCACAGAGGAAATGACTGCGGAAGAACCCGCTGCAGAGGAAGTAGCTGAAGAGCCCATGGAAGAAGAGGTTGTAGCGGAAGAACCTGCTGCAGAAGAAGTAGTAGTGGCTGAAGAACCCGTGGAAGAAGTAGTAGTGGCTGAAGAACCCGGAGAGACAGAAGGGGCAGCACCCGCCCAGGAAGGCGGCTGGTGTTCAGGCACTGACATCATCTTCTTCCCAGGTGGATCCCCTGGCGGTCCATTCGCCACCGTCGTCTACAAAGGAGCTGTTCAGGCAGCTGCTGACCTGGGAGCAAACATGGAAGTGGTCTGGTCTGAGTGGAATCCAGAAAATATGATCACCCAGTTCGCAGAAGCCGTTGCAACCAGCCCTGATGGGATCGCCATTATGGGTCACCCAGGCGACGATGCTTTCCGTCCCTTGGTTGAAGATGCTGAAGCAAAGGGAATCATTGTTACCAGCATGAATACACAGCTTCCAGAATTACAGACTGAATTCGCCTCCGCTGGTTTTGGCTATGTTGGTGCGATCCTGTATGATGCCGGTTACGCCCTGGGTCAAGAATCTGTCAGCCGCTTCGGCTTGGAAGCCGGTGACAAGGCTTTCGTCTGGGGTTTGCTGGCACAAGCAGGTCGAGGAGAACGGACCAAAGGTGTTGTAGACGCGCTTGAAGATAATGGCTTGGAAGTGGTTTACCAGGAAATTGACGACGCGACCAATGCTGATGCCACCGCAGGTGTTGCTACCTTTGTTGGCATTATGTCCGCCAATCCCGATATCAAGCTTGTCGTAACAGACCACGGTGCCTTGACTGCCACCCTTGAAACCTTCCTCTCCAGTGCTGGTTTTGGACCAGATGATGTCTATGCGGTCGGTTTCGACCTGTCATCCGCCACTGTCGAAGCAGTAAAGGGCGGTTGGACAGACCTTGTTATCGACCAACAGCAGTGGCTGCAGGGTTATCTATCTGTTCTGCAGATCTGCTTGACGCATAACTATCTTTTCACTGGACTGCAAATCGACACTGGCGCTGGTTTCCTGCACGCCGGAAATGTCGATCAATTAGCAGAACTGGTCGAAGAACAAATCCGCTAGTACTTTAATGCGCTGCAAGACCAGTGCTTCGAATAAGAGCGCTGGTCTTGCACTTTCCAATATCGTATTTGTAGCACAAGATTGAATCTTGTGCACCTGTACCATAAGATTGCATCTTGTGCTTGTAGCATAAGATTGCATCTTGTGCACCTGTACCATAAGATTGTATCTTGTGCTTGTATCAAAAGATTGCATCTTGTGCCTCTATAGCATAAGATTGCATCTTATGCACACGTAGGAATTAACAAAATCTTGTCGTACTTCACTATCACGGAGTAAATTTAATGACCAATAGACTTCAACTCCAGAATGTATCAAAGTCATTTGGGGAAGTTCAAGCCTTGCGAGAAGTGAACTTTGAACTTGGACAGAATGAGGTGGTCGGTCTTCTGGGGGATAACGGTGCTGGTAAATCCACCATGATCAAGATCATCACCGGCTTTTACCAACCAACATCCGGTGAAATATTATTCAATGGAACCAAAGTCGAAGACTTATCTGTCCCCAAAGCTAGAGAGTTAGGGGTTGAGACCGTTTACCAGGAACGAGCGTTGGCTGAACTCCAAACCTTATGGCGTAATATCTTCTTGGGACGGGAACTGACCAACAGGTGGGGTTTCATGGATATTAACCGTATGAAAGAAGAGACTCATCGCTTGATGACCCAATCCATGGGTTTTACCTCTTCAGCCGTCACACCGGATTCAAAG
Source organism: uncultured Anaerolineales bacterium (assembly GCA_964613985.1). Classification (GTDB taxonomy): domain Bacteria; phylum Chloroflexota; class Anaerolineae; order Anaerolineales; family UBA11858; genus CAZTJD01. The sequence continues at coordinate 13,564 of CAZTJD010000059.1, read as the reverse complement.
GTTGGCAAATTCTCAGGAGGTGAAAAGCAAGGTGTCGCCATCACCAGGGCATTATACTTTGATGCTGAAATCATTGTACTCGATGAGCCTACGATGGGTCTTTCACTCAAGGAAACTGAGAAACTACTCACTTTTGTGCGCGGTATTAAGAATGCCGGAAAATCTGCTATTTTCATCGATCATAACATATTCCATGTTTACTCGGTCGCAGATCGGGTCGTGGTGATCGATAGGGGAGAAATTGCGGGAGAGTTTAAAACCAAAGATATCTCCCTGAATGACTTGATGGAAAAGATGATTCTTGTCGCTGAGACAGGCAGTATCGAATAGGAGCGAGGATGAATACGCAGACCGAATCAAAACAAACCGAAATTGTACCGAAATACCAGGAAAAGTTCAGCCTTGCCAAGTTCGCCAGTCGTAATGGAACCCAGCTCGGAATTTTTAGCGTCTTCCTTGGATTGTGGATCATTTTTATCATCATGGCTCCGGATACCTTCCTGAAATCGCAGATCTACTATGCTTTCATGTCCACCATTCCGTTCTTTGCTATGATGGCAATGCCGCTTACCATGATGGTTATCGCTGGTGAAATGGACCTCTCCTTTACATCGATCATGGCAATGGGCATGATCTCTTTTATGTTCACCTATGACGCTACCACGAACATCTGGTTGGCCTTCCTGGCAGCATTGGCCACCGGGGTGTTTATTGGCTGGTTGAACGGCATCATTGTCGTCAAATTTGGCATCCCATCCCTGGTGGCGACAATCGGCACCCAGTTTTTTTGGCGGGGTGCGGTGTTGGTTTTAGGTCAGGGGAAAAGTGGCACCCTGGTTTATAGTAAAGACACCCTTTTGCACCCCTTCCTGGTTGGAAAAATCGGCGATAAATTTCCAATGCAGATGATCTGGCTGATCGTCGTGACTATCCTTATTTGGTTACTCCTCAATCGTCACAGTTTCGGTGCCCATATCTATCTGATCGGAGATAACGCCAACAGCGCTGAGCTGATGGGCATCAACACTGGACGCACCCGCATCATGGGTTTCGTCCTGGTTGGTCTGGTTTCAGCCTTTGCCGGTGTGATTGCCAGTTTACATGTCACTTATTTCTGGCCCAGCCTGGGGGATGGTTACCTGTTGAGGACCCTGGCTTCCGTTTTCTTGGGGGGTACCTCGGTCTTTGGAGGGGTTGGGACCATCTTTGGAACTTTCATCGGCGCTTTCATCATCGGTGCCATCGAAGCGGGAACAGTGGCAATCGGCTTGACTGGCTTTTGGACTCAGTTAATTTATGGTCTGATCATCGTCCTTTCCGTTATTATGCACACCTATCTGGGTAAAAGAATGGAATGAAGTACTTCAGGGATCGAAAAGCTCAAATAGAATATAAATTTACTAAACATTTTAAAAAACAACCTCTCCTTTGGGTGCAGGCACCGGGTCGAATTGACCTCATGGGAAGCCATACCGATTACAACCAAGGGTATGTCCTGACCCAGACAGTAGACCGCAATACCTGGATCGCTGCCCGCCCCAGGCAGGATGGGTTCGTCCGAATCGAGTCTTTAAATATCGAAGGGGGTGCAACATTTGACCTGTCAAATATCACATTTGATCAAGTTCACTCCTGGACGAATTATATTCGAGGGGTGGCGGTCATGATCCAGAAAGAAGGGTATGGTCTATCAGGGTTTGATGGTTTGGTCCACAGTACCATCCCTTTTGGAAGCGGGTTAAGCTCTTCAGCTGCTCTGGAAATGGCTACGGCAGTCCTTTTTGAAGCGCTTGGAGGCTGGGAAATTGACCCAATCCAAAAAGCGATCCTCTGCCAACGGGCGGAAAATGAGTTTGTGGGTATGAACTGCGGCATCCTGGACCAATATACATCGGCGATGGGAGAAAAGGGGAGTGTATTACTCTTGGATTGCCGAGACATCACGAGTAAAAGGATTCCTGTTACCTCCGAAGTGCAGGTGATGATCTGTGACACCCGTGCTGAACGAGCCTTGACCGGTTCTGAATATCCCCAACGGCGTGCCCAGTGCGAGGAAGGCGTGCGGATCTTGTCTCGCTTTTACCCCCACATCTCTGCCTTGCGTGATGCTTCCCTGGAGCAATTAACCACTCACAAGGAGGATATGAGTCCCGTCGTTTATAAACGCTGCAAGTTTATCATCGAAGAAAACCAGCGTGTACTGGACTTATCTTTGGCGCTCGCTACCGGAGACCTGGAGCGTATTGGGCGCCTGGCGCAAACTTCTTTTGCGGGTGCCCGGAACCTCTATGAAATTGTCTCCGCCGAGATGTCAGACATGTTCAATGCCATCATGGCTTCCCCCGGAGCTTTAGGTGCGAGGGGTGCCGGCGCCGGATTTGGAGGTTGTCTGGTTGCCTTTGTTAAAGCGGAAAACATCCCAGATTTCACCAGGCAGGTACTGGAAAAGTATAAAACTTCCACGGGGATTCATGCCGAGGTTTACCCTGCAATTTCATCGGATGGGGCAGGGATCATTGAAATTGGGATTTACGCGAAGGGTCGAAATTAATCAAGAGGAATGATCTCCCATCCCGCATTTTCAACCTGGATGAGGGTGCTATCACCAGGCCAGTATAGGTGACTCCAATAGCTTGAGCCGCGTAAGGTGGACGGATTACGCCCCACGGTAACGATGATATGGTCCGTGGTGTGGCGTCCGAAATAATCATCCCGTTTGCTTAATGGACGCCCCAGGGTTGGGTCCATGGCTGCCCACCCGGTACCAGGGAGATAAGCTTCCAACCAGGCATGTTCGGTACGGGCAGTATTCTCATCCAGGTTATTGAGGTAAAGCAAACCTTCAATGTAACGGGCTGGGATCCCTGCTGCTCGGCTGAGGGCAATCATTAAAGAGGCATATTCTGTGCAGTCTGCCCCCATCGGTCCTAAAGCTGCCTGTGCCCCCCAATCATTATGGTTATAGGTATAGACCAGTTCATCCCCGATATAATCATAAAAAGAGCGTAGTTTTGCACATGGATCAGGTTTTCCCTCGGATAATGTTTCAGATAGCCGGACAATTTGCGGATTGGCTGATTCAATATGTAGCTCTGGTTCTGTGAATTCAGCAATGAGTTCCCCTTCACAATTTTCAACGCCCGCAATTTGTTCATAAACCGTAATCGTGTATTCTATGTCAATGGGTATTGTGGTTCCTGCGGGGTGGTCCTCTAAATTAAACTCGGCATATTGATTGCCAAATTCATCTACAAAGATCTCATATTGTTGGGGATAAATCGTGCGTGATACTACCGACTGATAAGGTGAAATATCACGGATCAGTGCCACCCAAAGGTTTTGTTGTTCCGGTGTTTTCTCACCTACATTTTTCAAGGTAATATTTTGATGGATAGAATAACGTTGGGGCTTCTGGACCTGGTCTTCAGATTGTTTTTCAAGTTGAGCATTTGGGTGATTTGTATAATTACAGGAAACCAAAGATAGGATCACCAGGATTATGTCAAGCATCCATATCAGGATTACCTTTCTGAGCAGAGTGAAGAATCTCGCTCTTGGTACCAGTAACCAGTCACCAGTCACTCCACCACCCTACCTTCTCCCCAACTCACCTTCAATTATTTCCACCAGCCTGTCAAACGGTGGAACGCCTTCCACCCGGATACCGTTGATGAAAAAAGTAGGTATGATGGATATCCCCAGTCGTCCTCCAAGCTCCATATCTTCGATGATTTCCTGATGGAAGTATTCTCCTTCAAAACAAGCAGAGAACGCATCCAAATTCAATCCTAAATCTTCAGCATAGATATAATAGGCAGGGAGACCCAGCCCATGTTCCCAGGTGAATAAATGGTTGCGATATTCCCAGAAACGGTCCTGTTCCATGGCGCAGTTCGTCGCCATCGCCGCGGTGAAAGCATTAGGGTGGATTCTATCTTGCGGAAAATCAAGGAAGAAAAAGCGAAAATCCTCTCCGAAAATTTCCTTCAATTGTGGGAAATAATCAAATTGCCAGCGCTGGCATTCCCTGCATTCATAATCCCCAAACTCGATGATCGTTACAGGCGCGTTAGCAGGACCAATAAATGGGTCACCTTGCACGGGAATTTCATAACGCTGCACTTCTGGCTGACGATTTTCTGCTTGCTCCTCCATGGGAGCAATAACCTCCTCTTCAGGGGGGTGGATCCCTTCTTCTCCAGGCTGGAGTGAAACTTCCTCTTCCGGCGGAATGAACCAGTCCTCCTCGGGAGGAAGCAGTCCTTCTTCTTCTGGACGCTCGATTCTGGTAGCGATTTCTTCGGTTTCTTGTACAACGGCCTCTATCTGATCCTCCCCAGAACCTGCAAGGAGGAAAACCAGGGCAGCACCAACTGCACAAACCAGGACGACCAGGGAAATGATCTGCCAGAGCTTAAAGCGCGGTTTTTTCCCTGGATGGGCTCGTTCTGGTGCTTCTACGACAGTGACGACCTTCGTCTCCGGGAATGCCCGATGGAATGCAGCAGGTATCGTTGGTGACACGGAGAGGAGAGCGGTCTTGAAGCCATCCACAGTCTGGAAACGCCGTTCACGATCGAGCTGCATGGCTTGCTGAATTGCAGCATCTACGATTGATGTGACCTTCGGATTCAACAGTTTCACCCCTGTTGCTTGCCGCTCCCCACTGGTGAGTAAATCGAGCGAGTCTGGCGGTTCGCTGCCTGTCAGCAAGGTGTAAAGAGTGGCACCCAGGGCATAGATATCTGTCCGGGCATCGGTGCTGCCGCGTCCGTATTGTTCGGGGGGAGAATAGCCTGGAGTCACGGCTCGAGCACCAATCGTGGTTTTCAGCTTGGGATCATATACTTTGGCAATCCCAAAATCGACCAGGACCGCCTGACCTTGCGGCGTGATCTTGATATTAGCAGGTTTAATATCACGGTGGATGATCGGCGGTTCCTGCTGGTGCAGGTAGCTGAGGGCATCACAGACCTGCTTGATCCAGGGCAATACAACTTCCTCTGCTAAGGGTCCCTGTCGCTTGTTCAACACCTGCTGCAGATCCTCTCCATCAACATAAACCATCACCAAGTACAGCCCCTGCCCAGGGACGCTGAAATAGTCGAAAACCATTGGCAGGCTGGGGTGCCGCAGGTTAAAGAGCATCGAGGCTTCCCTGGCAAACTGCTTCTCTGCCTGGGGGGAGGTATCGAAATTTTCTTTCAACGCACAGGGTCCATTGAGCTTGGTGTCCCAGGCTTTGTAGACTGCGCCGAATCCCCCTTCTCCCATCAAGGAGTCGATACGATAGCGATTATTAAGTACCTGACCTGTGGATAGTGCCATAGAAGGGTCTCCAATAGACTTTGCAAAATCAGATTATTGGACAAAGGAAAAGGGTTTAGACCTTAACTCGAAGGTTCAGCTTATTTTTACCAATTGTACATCATTTTTGATTTGTTCTTCAATCGTAGCCAGCAAGACTTCCGAAGTCTCCAAGACTTCGGAAGTCTGCCTTTCATTCGTAACCGGGATTTTCATATCCCGCACCTCCCCCACCTTATCCATCAACCACCCCATACATCTGGTCCGGTAAAAGGATTTCCGGGAAGCTTTCCCGCAGACTACGGCAGGATAAGTAGCACAGGTGACAGGCATCGGCGTAAGCCTCTTCATGAGGAAGATCGTATTGATTGACCAGGGCGACCGGTCCCCCCTTAAGCAATGGACCTGTAATGGGGTGAGAATCGGGATCATACTCGCGGCAGATGTCCCGGAGCGGCTTCTGGAACAGGTTGCCAATGGAGATTCCCTGGCAGATGTGCAGGTTGCCCAAAGGATCCACATGGATCCGTCCCGGTTCACGCAGGTCTTCATAAGGACATTCCACGAAAGTATCCCAGGGATATTTGACAGCCTGGCCAGCAAGTTTATCTGCTGCCCTGCCGCGATACATCACTGCCGATTCACCTAAAGGCAGTTGACCCTGTACCGCCTCCGCTTCTTCCTGGTTGTCTAATTCCGGTTGGGCGATGCTGATAAAGCCAATCGGGATCCCCAGTTGTTCTGCTGCAGCTGCCGCGTTCTGGGCTTGGTGGCTTAAATTCTCCCCCCAGTGGAACAGGTCGCTGCTGACAGAAAGGTCACCGACCAGGCTTTGAAACGGCGTCAACCACAATACGGCATCCGCCACGCTGGTTGCCCAGTAGCTGTTCGTGACAATGCCTACCTCGAAGCCCATCGCAGCTGCCTGCTGTACCCCTTTAACTAGGACAGGATAATAAAGGAAAGGCTCGCCTCCCTCAAAGTAAATCCATTTAACCGTCCCGGTTTCTTTTGCCTGTTCTAGAATCTTGTCAACTGCGGAAAAGGTCATCGTGCCCTGCTGCCAGGGACTACCCCAGACAAAGCAGTGGTCACATTCCAGGGTACATTGGTAGGTTAATAGCAGGTGCAGTCCGCTTAGTTCCATAAAAATCCTCCAAATCTTATTTCATTAGTCTACTAAAAAAAGTTCCGCTGAAATCAAAAGTGGAAAAACAAACCAAAAACCTTGATATTTCTGGCTTGTAAACCCTTTTTTTGCAATCCTTTCATCGAAAAGAGGTAGATTATTTTGATTGGCTTTTGCCCCTCTTCCCCGGTCGACGCCGTTGGGAACCCTTTGATTCTCGTTTACCGCCAATTGGCGGCAGTTCAGGTGGTTTATGCATCCAGGCGTGGTAAGTGTCGTCCAGCAGCATTGATAACAGTTCCATGCCGTCCTCGTCATCTGCCAGCTCCTTAGCCAGGGGTGCGAAGCGCGCCATCCGTTCCGTCTTCAGCTTATCTCGGTCCCGCAGGCGTGCCTCGAGCTGCAGTGTCAGCCTTTGAGCCACCAGGGATTGGACATCCTCATCCCTGGGAAGGCGCCGTTCCTCGAAATCGATCTTGTAATGCGCCCCGATGCGGATGACAAATTTGCGCTCCAGGTAGTTGACCAGCATGATCGCGGTCCCTGTTGCACCAGCCCGACCGGTCCGTCCCGCACGGTGGATATAGGATTCCAGGTCTTCAGGTGGGTCATACAGGATGACGTGAGAGATGTCTGGGATATCAATGCCTCGTGCCGCGACATCAGTTGCCACCAGGAAACGGATCTTCCCCTCTCTCATCCGTCTTAGGACCTTCTCGCGCACATTTTGAGAGGCATCTGAACTGAGCTGGTCGGCGTTGTAGCCAAAGCGCTGCAGCACCGTTGCGACATAATTGACTTTCGCCTTGGTGTTGCAGAAAATGATCGCCTGGCTGGGGGTTTCCATCTCGATAATCCGCACCAGGGAGCGATCTTTATCCATCCCTGGCGTCTCGTAGAAGACATGTTCGGTATCAGCAACATAGACCCGATCGCTGCTAAGGCTGAGGAACCCAGGATGATCGAGGAACTGGTGAGCCAGCCTGGTAACATAAGCTGGGATGGTCGCTGAGAACATATAGCCGTTGATCTTATGCTGTGGAAGGTACTCACGGATCCGTACCATGTCCGGATAAAAACCCATCGACATCATCCGGTCCGCCTCGTCAAAGATCAGTACCTGCAAGTTGTGCAGGGTCAGGTTACGCTTGATCAGGTGGTCAAGGACACGGCCTGGGGTGCCTACCACCAAGTGCACACCTTTTTCGAAGGCTGCGATCTGAGGTATGTAGCTGGTGCCACCGTAAACAGAGACGATGCGCACCCCGGATTCACCTGCCAGGAGTCTGGCATCCTCGGTGACCTGCCGCGCCAGTTCCCTGGTTGGGACCAATACCAGGACCTGGCAGTTATTACGTGCCGTATCTACCCGCTCCAGGATGGGCAGGATGAAAGCGCCAGTCTTGCCGCTGCCTGTCCTCGCCTGGACCATCAGGTCACGCCTGGCGAGTAAATAGGGCATTGCCAGGGACTGCACCGGTGTCAGCTCCGACCAGCCGGCACGCTTAACAGCCACCTGCATGGCTTCAGGCAAGTCCTTGAGCGTTATTGACGGTAAGGAATCTTTTGGTTCTCGTAAATCGTCATCCATAACATTTTCATTATTATCCATCATTATTTAAACCCACCGAGACCTGCCTACGGCAACTCTCGCATGGCTCCTTAGGTTCATTATCCCACATAATAGGGTGGAAAGGTCCTTTAGGTCGTATCCGTTGACCCCTTGCCGGTCTCCATCTTCATCGAGAATAGCCTGCTCGGGACGAAAAGAAATAATGTCGAACTGTACGATTAGGAGTCCTACTCGAATAATCTTATCATCCCATACAAGCATAAATACGCGAGACTGATCCAGATAAGGACAATAAGGAAAGCCATCAGCCAGTTAACGTGTTTCCCTTTTTCCATATCGATTTTTGCGACCTCCCGGCATTCAACCATCACTTCAGTAGGAATCAATTTTCTTGCCAATACAATCCCTAATGGGACCAGGATCAGATCATCAAGATAACCTAAGATGGGGATAAAATCAGGCACAAGGTCAATTGGACTGAATCCATAAGCAACAACCAGTCCTGCAAATACTTTTGCATACCAGGGAGTCCGGGGATGTTTATATGCCAGGAACAAAACATAGGTTTCAGCCCTTAATTTCCCTGCTCTCACCCGCCATTTTTTGAATGTATCCTTGAGATGGGCGCGAATCATGATTATCTACTTGGGTAGATCGCTTCTTAATTCCTTCTTCATCTGTGTCAATATATCATAATAATGAATAAGGAGAAATCTTAAATAAGCTGCCTGCGCGCAATATTATTGTAAATAATGTAAATCGCCTTTATTTATCCATATTTGCTTTAATTAAAAAATACTATTGACCTATTCAGCAAGATAAGGTATTATAAAAGGGCAAGCGCCAGGGTGCCCCCCTCACTCTGGCGTTTGCATTTTAATTTATTCGCTACCGCACCAACCAGACCATCCAGCAGAGATATATTTCCCCACATAAGAAGATTAAAAAGATAATAAGGAATGGCTGGGTATCGAAGAACCCGATATCCCCGATAAAAGCGATCCTATCTCCTGGAAGGTACATCCCAACATCTCGCTCAGATCGCCGTCCTCGGCGGAGCAGTTTCTTAGCAACAAATCCACACTGCCAAAGCACATTTCATCCTGGAAGGTACATCCCCGCATCCCGCTCAAATCGCCGTCCTCGGCGGAGCAGCATCTTAGCAACAACTCCACAGCGCCAAAGCACATTTCATCCTGGAAGGTACATCCCAACATCTCGCTCAGATCGCCGTCCTCGGCGGAGCAGCATCTTAGGAATGGAGCACAGTGGAATAAAGGATCTTTCCTTTAAAATCTAAAAGACCTTGTAATTCATAACAAATTCTAGTATAGTAAAGGTGGCTTGATTTTCATTGCGACCTACACCGCTGAGCCAGTGTAAGTCGTTTTTTTTTATGAATGGTGTTCGAATGAAAGGAGACTAAAATGGATAGCACCTATAAAGTTATTGAGTTAATCGGATCCAGCAGCGAGTCATGGGAGAAAGCCGCCAGGAATGCCATCGAAACCGCAGCAAAATCCCTGCGCGACCTGCGCATCGCCGAGGTGGTTGAATTCGATTTACAGATTGAGGACGGCAAAGTAATCGCCTACCGCACCAAGCTGAAAATCTCCTTCAAGTACCAGGACTGACCAGGTTTCCTGTTTTTTCATGGGGGAGCTTAAGGTAATCACGAGTATTTTTCCTTCATCCCAACCAGGAGCGATATCCAGGTCAGAAGGTTTCCGTCGTTATTGTTGATTCTTACGCTTATCTTGTCCCATATGTTGAATCGGAGCAAGAAATTTTTCTAAAAACCATCATACCAAGTCGCAAAGCGACAAAGAAATATCTCGGATCTAAAAAAGTGAAAAATCTCCCCCAGGTTCATCTGCCCATTTTAATGCAATCGGAAAGACCGATCACCAAAAAGACCTGCCAGGAAAGCCCTCCCAGCAGGTCTTACCTTTCGATGTCTTCGACTACTTGAGTATCAGAGGGAGATAGATCCGACAGAGCCTCTCGCCATCCGTAATTGTCCCCCGAAGTTTTTAATATTTTTTACCCTGGCCGCTGCCCCTCTGCAGTAGTTGTTATTCCCCCCATCAAAGTACACACCACTCTTTAGAGACCTATCATCCCAGCTGAGGAATTCCGATGAGGGAGAGCAGGTTTCTCCCGACTTATTGCGGATCGCCAGGATCCTTAGAACGATACGAGTGCTTGTTCCAGGTTATTAAACACATCGATGAACAGCTCGAACCCAGAGATATCCAACACGCGGTGGATATTATCTGGTGGGTTGAGTATTTTTAAATGGGTTGATTTTATCAACGACCTTTGTTTTGACACTGCATCCACCTGCTCATCTGCCTGCCTCTCCAGAAAAAGCTTGTAGACATAATGAATTGCTCGTAGACCTTCACTGGTTAACGATTTTACATCCTTCATGTCCAAAAGAAGGTCTTTGGTCCCACTGTCATACGCCTCCTTCGCTTTTTTACGTAACTCGTCCGCAGTGTCCAGGTTAATCCGACCATCAATATGGAATACTGTCACGGGTGTTCGACCCATTTTTTCTGATATTGTAATCTTCATTTTCATCCTCCGATGATTGAAATCCAACAAATCCTGCTTGCTTGGTGACGTGGTCAATGCCGGACCCTAACCTTCGCGGTCGTTAAGGCCTGTGCTTGCCGTGGTAAATTCCAGTTTGGGGCTTCTTTTAGAATGCATGATGTTCCAGGCATTATATCAGCAACAGGGCGTCATTCAATCAAGAAAATATTCCTGGCCATCGCTTAACATCATTGTAATTTATCCCAGATTGTAAATCCATTATAATGTAGAAATTACCCAGGGTTCAGAAATAGTTTCATAACCCAACAATTTTGGTTTGGAAAGTGAAATGTTTTCATTAACGGACCATTTGAAGCAAGGGACTCCCTGGCAAAAAGACTACCCATGAAGAACAGCAAACCTTTGAAAATCCAGGCCCAGATAAATAATTTAAAAAAGGTCCGCCGCTATATTGAGTCCCGGCTCTTAGCCTACAAGGTAGATGACATCACCGATCGGGAGGATATCCTTTTAGCCGTGATGGAAGCTGTTACCAACATCTGTGTACACGGCTACCAGAATCATAAGGGCTGGATTGAAATAGAAGTCACCAAAGGGGAGGACACAATCACGATATTTCTGCGAGACGAAGCACCTTATTTCGACCCGGCAAGCATACGTGCGCCAGACATCTCGATCCCTTTGGAAGACCGCCCTATCGGGGGGATGGGCATCCACCTGATCCGCCAGGTGATGGACCAGGTCGCCAACCACTCCTTGCCCCAGGGTGGCAACGAACTCGTCCTCACCAAGCGCATCCGCTTAAATGATAAAACTTGATATAAAAATAAAGGGAAACAGATCTTTCTATACCGCTCATTACTCCCGCTTGCTTTTCGGTCACCAGCATATCCGTCATCCTTCTTCACCTTCCCTGGCTCCCACGATTCACCTGGTAGCGAAGCAGCCGTTGTCAGCCTTATATCAATAAACCGCATTTATCAGAGATCCTTTTTTCCCTCACTTTGCCGTCCTCAGCGAAGCAGTTTCTTAAGAACAGTGCGAAGAATCTCTTTCCTCGTGGGTAGAGCCCCTTCATTCCATTCAGGTTGACATCTCGAGTTTCCAGTTTGGTCTTCGAGCTGAGTGGGAAGACTACACTCAGCATGGTATAATGGAGAAGATATCGCAAGGTTTGTATATTGGTGATGCGGTAGGGTGGAATGGAGAATGACCGTCCACGAATGGATAACACGAATAAACAAATGGGGTCAAAATTACTTAATCAATTTTGTCAATTTTTAGGGAATTTTCCTAGGGTGAGGTTTTTTCCCCGGAAGGTACTCGACTTTCAGGGGATATGCCAACTATGCTGGCGTATTTTGGCCTCAAATCACTGGTACATTTTGGGTGAAAATAACTGGTACATTATAGGGCGAAAAATGACACTGGTAATAGAAGTCTTCGTATAGATTCCACAAACAGCGGTGGGCACCCTTGTCCAACAGCCAGATGATTGGCCACAGCAGGTGGGAAAGCTAATCAAACTTCCGCACAGCCTCCGATGGCTTGTGACGCCAGAGGGAATGCACACAGTGGTCAGCCAGATATATGGGCATCTCCTTGGGGTGGCAGCCCCCACCCCTGGGACTAATACGTAACCTTGTCGATTACATTGGCAAAAAAGAAACACTCCCAGGTTCACTTCTGGGAGGTGTTATGTATCATTAATACCGTCCCCCACCTACGAGGGGGCTTCTAAAGGCGGTCGACATTAATTACCAAAGTCAACGCCGAGGAGATAAGAACAGTGAAAATAACCGAAATACATAAATTAGGACTTACCTCTAATGAGCTATTAAGTGATATACACTCTGGATTTTTTATCTTTTCGCAGGGATTCCTACCTCTCGCAACGAAAAAATCCACCCGAATTCGCTTCTAGAAGTTTATATCTATCCCAAATAAAGCCTCTCACTTTTCAATTCCCAATATAGATGATAAAAATGCTATAATGTAATTGATTGTTGATGAAATTATGTAGTGCGTTTTCAAGAAGTAGTTGAGGTATATATTGAATAGGCTGGTTTTACGTTTCAGGAACTCTGATCCCGTATACCCTCTTCTAGATGGATCGATTATGTTAATAATGGAGAAGAAAAATGAAACGAAAACTTACAACCACTATCTACCTGGTTGTTGTCTTCTCATTGTTTGTTGTAGCACGGGGTGGGTTTGCTAGAGCGCAGAGTACTCGTACCACTGACTAGGCAGTTTTGTACGGTAACTCCGATGTCTTCTACGTTTTCATACCGCTAGTTTCGAGTTCTATTTTTCTAGATGAAATGGTCTATATCCCCGCGGGTAATTTCCCCATGGGCTGCGACCCCGACCACAACGGCGAGTATGATTGTTATTCCAGCGAAGAACTGCCCCTGCACACCGTCTACCTGGACGCATATTCTATCGACAAATACGAGGTCACCAATGCCCAGTACGCCCAATGCGTGGCAGCAGGCGCATGTGCTGCTCCTTCTTCGTATAGTTCATACACGAGTTCTTCTTATTACGACAACCCAACATATGCCAACTATCCAGTGATTTACGTGGACTGGTATAAAGCCACAGTTTACTGCACCTGGGCTGGCAAACGCCTGCCGACCGAAGCCGAGTGGGAGAAAGCAGCTCGCGGTACCACCGTGCGCGCTTTCCCCTGGGGAGACAATAACCCCACCTGCACCCTGGCGAACTTTTATGATTATTATGGAACAGGAACTCACTGTGTTGGTGACACTTCACCGGTGGGCAGTTATCCCTCAGGTGCCAGCCCTTACGGTGCCCTGGACATGGCGGGTAACGTTCGGGAGTGGGTCAATGATTGGCATTCGAGTACCTACTATAGTACTTATGACCCAGATGATTGGCCTTCCAATCCAACAGGTCCTACAACCGGAACTTCTAAGGGGTTTCGCGGCGGCTCGTGGTACCCCAGCGGTTACTATTTGCGCGTCGCC
>CAZTJD010000058.1:0-24144 GCA_964613985.1 uncultured Anaerolineales bacterium | reverse complement strand
TTTGATTTGAAGGGTAGATTTCCGGTCAACTCCGAAGATGAACGCTTGTTTATGGTCAAATCAGTTGGCTGTGTGACTGATGCTTTCGTATCACAAGGGTCGGGCATGTTAGATTTCCTTGAGGAATTTAAACAACTGCTGCCTGACATTATGGTGGTTAATGCTGACGGTCACATGGAAGAGAAACAACAGATTTGTGAGCAATATGGCGTAGAATATGTTGTTTTGCAGCGTGAGCCTCACGGCAGTTTACCGCCGCGCTCCACTACAGCATTACGCAGTGTTCACCAAATCCCTTTCCGAATCGATCTCGCTGGGGGTTGGCTAGATCAACCTTATGTCTCGAAGCATTATCCCGGTTCGGTAGTTACGATCTCAATCGAACCGACGATTACGTTCAATGACCGCAGTGGGATGGCATCCAGTACACGAAGAGCAGCTATCGACCTCTGGGGTCCGCGCCTCCCTCCCGGTGAACCGGAAAAATTGGCGAAAATTCTATTTTGTTACGATAATCCCCCAGGTACCCAGGTAATCTCTGGATCGCAGGACTCAATCGGGATTGTTTTCCCTGGATTGGCAAAAGCACATTATGATGGTGCTTATTGGCCCACACAAATCGATCAAAAATATGATGAAGTGACTCTGCAATTTGTTGAAAATGCACTCTACCTGATCACCTTGGGTCCACGTCACACCGAGTTTGATGTGTTGAAAAATACACAAATCAACAAGATCAAAGCTAAAGCCTTAGCAGATGCTGCTGAAGAATGCTGGCAGGCGATTGATAACCAGAATATTGAGAAATTTGGTGCATCAATGAAAGCCGCTTTCGAAGCTCAGATTGCCATGTTCCCCAACATGTTGAACGATAGTGTTACCAGATTAATCGAAAAATACCGCCACTCAGCCCTGGGGTGGAAGTTATCTGGAGCTGGTGGAGGTGGATATTTGATCTTGGTCTGTGAACGACCGATTCTCAATGCCACCAGGATTATCGCTAGGAGACTGAGTGATTAACTGAAATCTTTGATTTGACATTTCTCGTCGATGACACCACCTACCTTGTCGATCAATTCAGCGTAGGTTTCGGCGTTGTGCGAGTCAATTACAAGTTAAAATGGATATATCGCATTTCTCCTATCGCTTAACTGGTTTTTTGGTTATTACAGGTCTAACAGAGGAGAAACCATTTCATCCTATTACCGAAGAAAATGTCTCTTTACCGTTAGGTTGCAGGTTCGAGCACTGATAAGTATGCGAAAATACAAAACTGATTGGAGTGATAATTTCTTCACCCCAAATAATCTAAAAGTCATTTGAGAGAAGAATCGCCTTTCCGGGTGCAGTTTGGGTGCAGATAGGGTGGAAAGTATGGAATATATAGACAAGAAATGCCACTTTCACCCAGTTAAATTAGACAGAATAGACATAATGTACAAGGTTTTACGTTATAGATACCTCCTTTCCGAACGATGGGTTGTAGGTTCGAGTCCTACCTGAGGAGTCATCCAGAAAAGACATCGTTTTATACCACGACGATGTCTTTTTTGATATAACTTCTGGCTCTAATAATTGTATGGATACCTTCCACGCTTAAGTAGAAAATGATGTATGGAATGAGGTAGAATAGAAGAAAGTGTAAGAGGTAGCGATGTAAATGAATTTAATGATTCCCATGCTAACGAATAATCATTTTGAGAAAAAGGCTCTTTGGAAAGGAAAACAGAAAAGTATTTTATGGTTATTTCAGGCGAGGTTTCAGTCGAGAGACTCAGCGAAGAAGAACATAAAAAACTTGAAGTGTTTAAGTTAGAACAGGGTATTTTTTTCTACTAGTACACAATGAAGTTGAGTAAGATTTTATTAGGAGATAACGTGTGAAAAAATTATTATCCGGTAATGAAGCCATTGCACGTGGTGCCTATGAAAGTGGCGTGGTTTTGGCGGCAGCTTATCCTGGTACACCAAGCACAGAAGTCTTGGAAAATATCGTCCAATATAAGGAGATCACCTCTGAATGGTCTCCGAACGAGAAGGTTGCCCTGGATGTCGCTATCGGAGGTGCCTATGCTGGAGTTCGTTCGATGGCGGTGATGAAACATGTCGGGTTGAATGTTGCTGCTGACTCGTTTTTCTATGCTTCGATGACAGGAGCCGAGGCTGGCTTGGTCATTGTCAGTGCTGATGACCCGGCGATGCACAGCTCACAGAATGAGCAGGACAACCGTCGCTACTGTAAATTTGCCCGAATCCCCTGCCTTGAACCTACCGACAGCCAGAGTGCCAAAGAGTTGGTTGGAGAGGCTCTTGACCTCAGTGAAATGTTTGATACGCCGGTCATGCTGCGCATTACAACTCGTATTGCGCATTCACACACACTTGTCCAATTTGGTGAAAGAATGGGTACCGGGGATAGTCCGCAGACCTACAGGGTGGATCACCGCAAGTATGTCATGGTACCAGGCAATGCCAGAAAACGCCATCCAATCATTGAGGAGAGAATTGACAAACTGGCTGACTTTGCTGAAACCTTTAAATTCAATAAGGTTGAGAAGGGGCACAAGTCTTTAGGGATTGTTACCAACGGGATTGCCTATCAGTATGCCAAAGAAGTCTTCCCTAAGGCTTCCTTTTTGTGCCTTGGAATGACCTACCCTCTGCCTCCGAAATTAATCAGGAGTTTTGCAGAGTCCGTTGATAGGTTGATTGTCATCGAAGAACTTGATCCATTCATTGAGGAAGAAATCCGATTGATGGGCATAACCGTGGAAGGAAAGACCATTTTTCCGATGGTTGGAGAATTTAACCAAAGCATCGTGCGCTATTGTGCCGCCAAGGCAGGATTGATTACAGAGAAAGAATTAAAACAAGTAAAAAACATCCCAAACCTGCCACTTCGTCCTCCTTTGCTCTGTCCAGGATGTCCACATCGAGGTGTCTACGTCGTAACGAACAAGTTAAAGCTGGTTGTCAACGGGGATATCGGTTGTTATACGCTTGGCTTTCTCCCACCATTATCTGCCGTGGATACCTGCGGATGTATGGGAGCCAGTATTGGGGTTGCGCATGGCGCGAACAAGGCTGGGATCCAACAGAAAAATGTTGCCGTGGTCGGTGATTCGACCTTCTTTCATAGCGGGATACCCGCACTTTTGAACACGGCTTATAACAAGAGTGATACTGTGACCATCATCCTCGATAACCGCACCACTGCGATGACTGGGCACCAGGAGAATCCAGCCACGGGGAAAAACCTTGCTGGGGAAACGACTTCTCGGGTGGATTTCGAGAAAATCGCCCATGCCATGGGGATCGAACATACTTTCCTGGTAGACCCTTATAACTTGAGAGAAACAGAGAATGCTCTACGGGAAGCAATAAAGGTTGATGGACCAGCAGTGGTCGTCGCTGAACGAGCATGTGCCTTGTTGCCAGAAGCGCGCAAGCAGTGGATAGCGCTCAATGTCGATATAGAACGATGTAACGGTTGTGGCCTGTGTTTTCAGATTGGCTGCCCGGCAATCCTGCGTTCAGAGGCAGTGGATGGCAAAACCGGTCGTCATCTGGCGGAGATAGATCCACTAATGTGTACAGGTTGTAATATTTGTGCCCAGGTGTGTGCCCGAGGCGCGATTCAAACTCGAGAAGAGGTCATCGGATTGACTGAGGTGCAAGGGTGAAAAACTATAATTTTTTGGTCGTTGGCGTTGGTGGACAGGGGGCTTTGTTAGCGAGTAATGTCCTGGCTGAAGTAGGTGTAGAAGCAGGGTATGATGTAAAAAAAGCCGAGGTTCATGGCATGGCTCAGCGGGGAGGCAGTGTCAATAGCCACATTCGATGGGGAAAGAATGTGCGATCCCCGGTCATAGGTGATGGTGAAGTAGACATCTTGATTTCACTAGAGAAGCTGGAAACCTTGCGATATTTAAGCATGTTGCGTCGTGGTGGGGAAGTATTTATCGGAGAGTTTAAGATCCCACCGTTAACAGTAAGTTCTGGTGAGGATCAATATCCCGAAGATGCTGAAATTAATAATATTGTCCATCAGGTCAGCAAAGAAATTCACTGGATTCCTACGCTTACACTGGCAGAGCAGGTGGGGACAAGCCGGGCGCATAATGTGGTCATGTTGGGCGCATTGAGCACCAGAATTCCTGAGGTAGCTGAGACAACCTGGTACCATGTGATTGAGTCTCTGGTTCCTCCGAAATATATTGAACTTAACCGTAAAGCGTTTCGCTTAGGAAGGGAAAGCCAGGGGATATTATTGGTAGAGCCGTGAAATATTCCTCTAGATATATATCGAAGGAAGTATGAAATTTCTTTCTCGATCGGCTTTTTTTCTAATCGGTAGGGGAAAAATAGTCAGGGTTGAGCTTTTTCAATAATGGCGATATAGAAAGGACTTTCAGATTCAATGAAGCGAGTAACCTGCCAACCGCTTCCTTGGAGCAGTTCGACCATTTCCTCCTTTGAAACCATCAAATAATCGAACCAAGGTGTTTTCTTTTTTTTATATCGGATCCTGATCCGGATCTGACCGGGCATTCTGCTACGATCCCGGTTGAATTGATGATAAGTGAGATGATCAGAATCATTGGTTTTATAAATGTCGTTCGAACTGGTGATAATTCTGGCTTCTAGTGAGGTCATTCCATAGAAACGATTTAATAACCATTTCATTCGTTTAGGATTGGCAAACAAGCCAAAATTATTTCCCATCATTACAACCGTGTCAAACTGCCCCAATCGGGAGGATACCTGGGTAATAGAAAAGATTTGTGTTTTTTCCAAACCTCGCAAACGGCAAACCTCTATCGCCTTGGGAGAGATGTCAATCCCGAGGACATCATGACCTGCTTCTTGGAGATATAACGCGATTCTTCCAGCACCACACCCTATGTCCAAGACTCTACCTAGAGCATGTTTTATGGCGTCTCTTTCGACTTGAAGCCAATCCTCAAAGGTTCGAAAGTAGTATGAGGGTCCTTGTGATACATCTATGTACCCGTCCTCACGTTCAACAATCTCGAAGACATCTTCATTGCCCTGGTAATAATCGTAGATTTCATAACCATAAGCATCCTGATCATCTTTCAGCATGATGATACTCCTTCTTATGGAGATAGCTCCTTTTTTGTACCTATTGGATATGAATAGCAATTATATCTGAACAGCTCGTTATCCACTAATAAGTTGCGGTAAAATAAACCAAATATAATCATTTGGAGATGATGAACATATGAAACTACAAGTCGGACAACTAGCCCCAGATTTTTCCTTACCCAGCCACTTAGATAAGACGGTAACTTTAAGTGATTTAAGAGGCAATAATGTAGTCCTCGCATTTTTCCCCCTAGCCTGGACCCCGGTTTGAACGAGCCAGATCCCGTCTTATGAAGCAGAATACGCTTCATTCACAGGATTAGATGCTCAGGTTCTGGGCATAAGCGTCGATCATATTCCTTGTCTACAGGCTTGGGCCGATAGCCTGGGTGGGATTAATTATCCTTTATTGAGTGATTTCTGGCCTCATGGAGAGATTGCATCTTTGTATGGGGTGTTTATCCAGGAGGAAGGAAAATCCGAGAGAGCTATCTTTGTCATCGATAAACAAGGATTCATTCGTTATATCGATATTCATGATATCGATGAACAGCCGGATAACGAAGAGGTACGGAAAGTCTTAAGAGAGATCGATCCAGAGGCAGCTTTAAAAGAATCCAAACAAAAAGATGAGAAGGTGGCTGCACCTGAGCTTCCGAAAGAGGGGATCGTCTTGTATTGCACCCCCTGGTGTCCAGGCTGCAGGCAAGCAAAAAGGTGGCTGCAAGAACAGGAACTGGAATATACCGAGGTTGACATCACAAAAGTTTATGGGGCGGCTGAACAGGTGATGAAATGGGCAAATGGGAACCGCACCACGCCAACCTTCGATATTGATGGTAAGACTATTGTCGATTGGGATGAAGCGAAGTTGAGGCGTGTATTAAAAGAAAAGGGATATCTGTAACAGATTTCCGGGAAAGGTTTGAGGCTTTTAATAAACGATAAATTAGTAATCGATCTTCTATATAATTCATTCTTCGATCCAAATCACATCCCCGTGTGTATCTGAATCCCACCCACGAGACAGGAAGGCATCGAAGGCGGGTTTTTCTTTTCCTATGATTCCGCAAGGGCCGTGGCCTGGATAGAATTCTGTCTCTTCAGGCCATTTGAAGACAATCTCTTTCATGTTTTCCATTGTAGTGGCAAAATCTTGCGCTGTGGCAGTCTTCCCAGGACCACCCACAAATATCGTGTCACCGACAAGTATGCGACCATCACCAAGATCAATGCAGCATTGACCGGGCGTATGTCCGGGTACATGGATGATTTTCACCGACTTGTTGCCGATTGGGATAACTTCTCCATCATGTAAAGGGTAATCATAATCAAGGTCGAATGCTTCAGCATCGGCGGGATGAAGGAAAACTTTAGCCTCCGTAGCCTCTTTAACTTCATCCAAGGCTAACACATGGTCAAAATGCCCGTGGGTAAGAATGATTTTGTCAACCCTCGAATCCATTGCCAGCTGTAAGATTGCGTCTGGGTCACCACCTGGGTCAACAATTGCGCTGATACTGGTCTCATCATCGATGATGACATAGGTATTCATCGCGTAAGGACCAACTTCTCTGGTTCGCAGGATAAAATTCATAGATTGTTCCCTGATCACTTAATATTTTCTAGCGTATTATCTGAGGGATTGGATTCATAACGAGTCATGATAAGGACGCAATGTTTTTTGCTGTTTCACCGGCATTTAACTTGAAACGGATAAAATGTCGATTCTCGTTGATCAAAGCCTGCCCATCTCCGAGTGCCTGGGCTAAGATCAGGATACCAAACGTGATGGATGATCCTGGTTCTCCTGCCTCATCAGGGATTGCTAAATCCTGGTCTGGTTGGGTAACGAATTGAATAAAAAAGCCGTTGCCGGCGTCTCCTTTATGAAGCTGTCCCGTTGAATGGAGGAAACGGGGGCCGAAACCAAGCGTTGTTGCTAATTTGTATTGATTCCGTAGATGTAATCGTAAATTTTGTAATGCCTTGATATTTTGTTCGGTCGGTTGGATGTAAGCCTGAAGGGCGATATAATCACCAGCTTTCGTATCAGTGAGAAAATTACGCAGATTTTCCGGATCTAAATTTGCGTTTCCTCCCTCAGGAAGTTTCCCCAACTCCTGGTATTCTGCCACCATTTCCCGAGCCTGGACTTTCGCAGATTCGACATTCGGTTGATCAAATGGATTGACCCGCAGGTGATAACAGGCAATTGCTGTCGCCAGTTCCCAAAGGAAAAATTGTCCTCCCAGGTCATAGATATCGGATAATTGAACATCAACCACCGGGTGTCCTGATTCCATCAGTCGATGTATACCTTGGTTTAATTCACTATGGTCACCTAGTTTAATATGGATAAACAAACGGTCTTCACCGTATACGCCTGGGTCTCCCAGAGGCTCTGAGACAACTGGTAGAATCCCTTTTCCTTCTTTCCCTGAACTTTCAGCAATTAACTGTTCAACCCAGTTTCCAAAACTATTCAGTGATTCGGTTATGATAAAGGTGAGTTTATCCCTTCCGGCAATTGCTGCAAGACCTAAAATCGTTCCCAACCTTGCTGCTATATCATCAAACCGGGTCATTGCAATAGCCCGTTCTAGTATCAAACCAATATCCACACCGATCAAAGCCGCTGGGACAAGCCCAAAGAAAGACAGTGCTGAATAACGCCCCCCTATGTTGGGATCATTGAGGAATATCTCCCGAAATTTATTTTCTTTGGCAATTTTTTCGAGTTTGCTGCCAGGATCTGTTATGGCGATAAAATGAGAGCCAGCCTCTTTCTCACCGAGCTGTTGAATGGTTAAGTTGTAAAAATATTTAAAGAAAGAAAGGGTCTCTGCTGTGCTTCCTGATTTCGTAGACACAATGAAAAGAGTCTTTTTTATTGCTACACGCCGGGTAATCGCTTGGACTGTCCCTGGGGCAGTACTATCGAGGACAGTTATACTCAGGTAACCTTCTTTAACCCCAAATATATTTTTAAAGACCTCAGCCGCCAGGCTGGAACCTCCCATCCCAAACAGGACCACATTCTGGTATCCATCCGATAGAACAGAATCCACCAGCTTGGAGATCCGGTTAAGATTTCTTTTCATATGACGGGCAATCCAGAGCCATCCCATCCGATTGGTTATTTCTTCAGGATCAGGCTTCCACACAGTGTGGTCCAATTTCCAGATCCTATTCAGAATCTGGTCAGCCTCCATTTCTACTAATGCGCTTTCGACATCAATTTTTAAGTTGCCAGGATTTAAGGTAATGAAATTGTCTAGCATATTATTTCTTTCTCTGGTCTTTTGTTATCCAGGATTAAGGGTTTTTTGATTTGTTCCGTTTATGAAATTACTGGAGCTCTCTTATTGGCATTCTAATCAAATCAGGATTAGTTAACAACTGCGCAACATTTTTGCTGCTTCTTCATCGATCATCCAGGTGAGGGTACCCTTTTCTGGTTGGATGATTTGTGCAGGAAACCTTTCAGGTTGTTGTGGACTTTCTAAAACTTCTTTGAGGGAAGTTGCTTTTCTTGCCCCTGAAACCATGAAGATGACATGTTCTGACTGATTTATGATTGCTGGAGTCAGGGTGATTCTCCAGGCATCAATTTTAGGAATAAAATAAGCCCTGACCCAATGATGTTTTTCAAATACAGCACCCGTCCCTGGGAACAAGGAAGCGGTATGTCCATCACTACCCATACCCAATAGGACAAGATCGAATCCTGGCGAATCCTTAAAAAAAGCGTGCAGATTTTTCTGGTATTTTTCTGCTGCCTGATGTGGTTCTAGCTCTCCTTTCATGCGGTTAATGTTGGACTCAGGAACAGATACGTATTTGAGTAAGGTATCATAAGCCATTTTATAATTGCTCTCGGGACGGTCAGGGGGAACGCAGCGTTCATCTCCCCAGAAAAAATGAACTTGAGACCAGTCCAGGTTGTCCCCGTGGGATTCTGTAACGAGTTGATAGGCTTTGCGAGGTGTGGACCCCCCCGCCAAAGCAGTTGAGAACCTGCCTTTTTCACTTATTGCCTGATTTCCAATCCGGATAAACTCACCTGCTACTGCCTCAGCCAGTTCAGTTAAGTCTTTAAAAATCTTTACTTCTACCATCAACAACTCCCACACTCTACGCACCCAGAGCGCCAGCGATTTCCATTGCGCGAGAGTAATTCATCCGCGTCCGGGGGGCCCCAGGAGCCAGGGAGATAGATGGCAACCTGAGAATCTTTATCTTTTTCATTATAATCAATGATCGGGTCCATAATTTTCCAGGCAGCTTCAATACCATCACTTCGAGTGAAGAGGGTGGCATCCTGTTCCAAGGCTTCAACAAGTAACCGTTCATAGGCATCGGGCAGCTGATTATTTTCAAAAGAGTCAAGGTAGTGAAATTCCATGTCAACTGACCGCATATCCTGGTCGGAATCAGGGATTTTTGCTTGAAATTTAAGGTGGATCCCTTCATTGGGCTGGATACACATGGAGATAACGTTGGGGGTGAAATCAAAATCATCAGGCAGATTAAACATCAAGTGAGGAGGTCGTTGAAAGACTAGCGTGATTTCTGTACTCTTCGTAGCCATAGCTTTCCCAGACCGAAGGTAAAAAGGGACTCCTTGCCATCGCCAGTTGTTGATAAACAACCTTATCGCGGCAAAAGTTGGTGTTCGAGATTCAGGCGCTACACCCGCAGCTGATTGATATCCATCGTATTGCGCAATTACGATATCTTCCTTGAGAACTGGGGGAATCGAGGAGAGTAATTTTACTCTCTCGTTGCGGATTGCGTTTGCTTCAAATGATGATGGCGGTTCCATGGCGATCAGAGAGAGGAGTTGTAGAAGGTGATTTTGAAACATATCTCTGAATATACCTGCCTGGTCGAAATAACTACCTCGGTGACCCACATCAACCTCTTCAGCAACAGTAATTTGAATGTTGGAAATATAACGACGGTTCCAGATAGGTTCAAAGATGGCATTGGCAAAACGGAAAAACAGGATATTTTGCGCCGTTTCTTTTCCGAGATAGTGATCTATACGGTATACTTGGTGTTCTTCGAAAACTTTTTTTATACACTGGTTTAATGATTGTGCGGTGTCCAGATTACTTCCGAAAGGTTTTTCAATAACAATTTCTCTCCAGCCATTACTGCTTTTCGCCATCCCTAAATCACCTAAATATGAAATGATTTCCTGATACAAAGATGGAGAAGTAGCCAGGTAGTACAGTCGATTCCCGCTTTGATTTTCGAGTGAATTTAACAATTCGGATAATGCAGCATAGTCTTCGATATTGTCTAGATCCCCTTGAACATAAGTTATTTTTTGTGAAAAATCCTCCCACAGGTCTGGTTCGTAGGTTTCAGGGCAAAATTCGATCACACCAGTCTGCAACCTGGTGCGAAAGGTTTTATTCGTATAAGGTCGACGGGCAAATCCAACCACTCGTATATCACAGGGAAGTCGTTGTTTACGGTAGGAGTTGTAAAGAGCAGGAATTAACTTTCTTTGGGTTAAGTCCCCAGAAGCGCCGAAAATCACGATTGTTATTGGATTGTCATCTCGATTTTTCTTCATAGGATTGATCTGTTATTCACAAAATGAAAAAAATCATAGGTTGCAGAAACGACAGACATGTTGGAGTTGCAACCGGGGTAATTGAATGTTTTTTTGTAATTACTCCGACCTCATTTTAACCTGCGAGGAGAATCTCCTGCCTCGAGGTTAGGAACCTTTCATTCCACTCGTGGTGATATCTGGAAATTCAAGTTGGTTCTTTGGGCTGAGCAGTTACTTTTTTTACTTATATTTCTCTATATCCTTATCCATGGGCCAAATTGCCACGCGGTTTCGTCCGGTATTTTTTGCGTATAGAAGTGCCTGGTCAGCATTATCAATTAATTGTTCTACGGTTGATACATCCTCAGTCAATTCTGCAACTCCAAGACTAATGTGCATTGTAAATGAACCCCTTTCGGTTTCCAAGGACCTTATTTCGAATCCATGTTTTAACCTTTCTGCAACTACTTTGGCTGGTTCCTTTGCTGATGATATGGATGTTTGGTCAAATAACATCGATTGAGCAGTCGTTTCCGGTAATAGAATGACAAATTCCTCTCCACCGTAGCGAGCTACAATATCGTGACTTCGCAAATTGGCGACACATTGATCCGCAACATATTGCAGAACCAGGTCTCCAATTATATGGCCATAGGTATCATTGACTTGTTTAAAATGATCGATATCCAACATGATGACCGACAGTGGTTTTTCATAACGCTTGGCGCGTTCGAATTCAATTTTTGCCAAGGATAAGAAATGGTGGCGGTTGACCAACCTGGTCAGGGAATCATGGATTGCCAACCACTGTATTTCTTTAAATAGTCGCGTGTTTTCAAGGGATATTGCGACCTGGTCACAAAAAGCTGTCGCCAGGCGACGGTGGTTTTTATTGAATTTTCCCGGTTGGAAGCTGTTTAAAGCAAGCATGCCAATTATCTTTTCATGAGCTTTTAAAGGTACGCCCATCCAACTGTGGGTTAGGTCTTGATGATTATTAGGGAACGCTTTATATTCACGAGGTGCATCGTCAATGATGATTGGTTCCCGACGATCGATGACCAGAGCATGTGGGATATCCGGTGTAATTTTAAAGCGCAAACCAATAGATGGGGTAATATCTTTGAAACCACGTTCACCGACAATGATTAATTCGCCATTTTCTAGTAACTGGACGGAAGCAGAATCATAAGGAACAACGCGGTTAAGCTGTTCCAGGACGCGTTCGATTGCTTCATCTTGATTCAAGGTTGCCACAATAGCTGCGCTTGCTTGCCGTAAGGTCTCTGCCTCGGTTGCACGTATTTGGGCTTCTTCGAGCAGACGATTTTTCATCATCGCCAGGGCGATTTGATGAGATGCTTTCTCAGCAAGGTCGATCTCATCGTGAGTGAAATGGTGCTGCTCGTTGTATGAAATAATTGCTGCTCCAAGTTTTACCTGGTTTGCAATAAGGGGTAGGACAAGAGAAGATCGACTTGGATATTTATTGGCGATCCGTTTACTAATATGAGTTGAATCATCTGAATCTTCGATAACCAATACATCCCCAGAGGTTAATACGGTTTCTGTTTTAGTGGGTTCGCCATTTATTGGTAGGATTGATCGATCATGCTTGAAGGTATCTTTATATGGACCATAAGCTGCTCCAGGTACGGGAATCTTTTTTTCCTCATCCCAAAGCGTGATAAAACAGCCATCAGCTTGAAATAATTCGCCTAAACAATCGACCAGCGTTTGAAGTAATTCCTGGTAATCCGTTTGTTTTATAGCTGATAGGGAAATATCACTCAGGTACGTCTGTTCCCTTGCGACCTTACGGATTTTTTCTGTGGTTCTCATTCGAGTACTTAACGAACCAATAATCTGCGCATATAGGACCAATATTTCTAATTGATATTTCTCCAATCTTTTTCTAGATATCAGGTTCTCCACTTTAATATAACCAATAATATCTTTCCCATCCCATAATCCGGAAACAACGATTTCACCATTACCGATATTCTCGCTATTCTGACCGTTCAACCGGGCATTTTTCTGGTGATATATCCGATGAGAATCAGCACAGGTCAGCTTCAGAATCGGGCTAGATTCTTTCGGTTGAGTCAGGTTGCGCTCATCCTTCAAGTTCCCTTCTTCATCGGTACCAAATGAACCGCGAACGAGGGAGGTATTCTCTGGATCGACAAACCAGATACTCATTCGGTCAAAACCCAACCGGTCATGACCAGAGAGGACAGCAAATCGTATCATTTCCTCGAGAGATGCAATCTTAGATAGTTCAACCGAAATCTCATGAAGTGTGGTTAATTTTTCACTGAATGCTCTCAAAGAATGATCTGCTCGTTTTCTGACCAGGAGGTTTCCCAAAGTTTGACTGAATAAAATTAAAATGGCACGTTGTCTTTCCGATAATGGTTTCCCAGTTATCAGGTTATCAATAGAGATATAACCCTGGATATCGTCCCCGTCCCAAAAGCCAGAAATCGCCATTTCCCCTTTACCGATTGGTTCTGCCTTGTAGTTGTACAGTGGTGTATTCGCCAGGTGATAGATACGTTTACTTGTTTCTAATGCATAGAAATACTCAGGATGTTTGGATTTATGGTGCCGTTCAGTACGCTCATCTCTTAATCTACCCTGTTCATCGATGCCGTAAGTTCCAAGTAAATAGTCAGTGTTGATTGGATCTACGAGCCATATACCAACCCGATCAAAATCCAGACCTTGCTGACCTGCTAGAACCGCCTCCCGGCAAAGCGCATCCAAATCTCCTTCAAGAGAAAGTTGGATGCCAATTTCATGCAAGGTTGTTAGGCGCTCGGAAAAGTTTTTAATCTCGTTCCTGACCTGAACTTCTGAGGTGATATCTCTATTTACAGCAGCATAGTTTGTGATATGTGAGGACTCATCTTTAATTGGGAATATCGTGGCAGATTCGTGATATTCGCTGCCATCTTTGCGTTTATTGATAAAGGTGCCACTCCAAATATTCCCTTTGGAAATCGTATCCCAGATTTGAGAAGGCTTATTTCGATTGTGTGCCTCGTTTTGTAGAATCCTGGGAGTACTTCCTAATGTCTCGCTGATTGTGTATCCTGTAATCCCGTGATAATGGGCATTGGCGTAGATTATTTTTCCCTCAAGATCCGTAATGAATATTGCTTCCTTTGCCTGTTCGATCACAGAGGCAAGCTGTAAGCGTTCTGATTCTGCCTTCCTTTTGTCTGTAATATCCCGCAAAGTACAGAGATGACCAATCAAATCCCCCCGATCGTTATTTAATGGGGATATCCGTACATCGAACCATTTCCCTTCCTTCTCCTTAACGATGGTGAATTCGATCGTTTCGATTGGAGGGTAATTAAATGGATCGCATAGTTGCGGCCAATCACTAAAAAACGAAGCGGCTGGTTGGCGAACTGCATCTTTCCTGGTTCGGTTAACGATTGAAAGCGCGATAGGGTTTACATCTACGACCATTCCCGAGAGATCGACCACAATCAAGGCATCATTTAGAGTTTCGACAAGCTTATGACGGGCGATTGGGGTGATATCGATTAATCTAAAATAAGCAATGCTGAGTGTGAGAAGCACGGAGGAGACGAGCATCGAGATGGGTGTTGGATCTAAACCCTCGATCGGCGTCAATCCCATCACATGACAGATATTTGCCACCCAAGGGATAATTGCCGCCAGGATGATCAAGGATATCCGTGCACGATACTGTTTTTGAAGCTGAAATACAAATTGGAATAAGAGGTAAGTACCTCCAATTAGATAGGTATAGGAAGTGACGGCAAAAGCCCAGAACCAGGGACCATAATGATAGGTTAGAATGTTTGTCTCTGGGTTAAATGTGAAGGTACGCCAATGGTAATGATGTAGTTCGTTTGTTGCTACCATCCCGATCGTAACAATCGGTACAATCCACAATAATCCCAGATTCAACCTGGTTAACCGTCGGTCTTGTTGCGTGTAACGGGCGGAAAAGGATAAGAACAAAACAGGCGTGGTGGCAATGCCAAGATATTGGATTTGTGCCCAAAATACTTTTGTTGCCGTGCCGATTGCTTTGTACTGGATTGATTCACACACGGACCAGACCGCGATCGCCAGCAAGAGAGAAGACAGGCTCCGCATCCCGGGTAAATCACGGCTCTTCCAGGCCCAAAGTGCGTTGACAAGGGCAATCGCTGAAGCTGCAAGCGGTAAAATATAAATCAGGTCGATCTGTTGAGATAAATCCATGGAAAAGAATGGGTAATTATAACGAGACCAAATTCGACTCCTGGCATTGTATAATTATGCCAGAGAAATGATGATTTAGGAATCTGAAAATCCCTTTCTTTGGGTTATTTTTTCCACTTTCGAATTAACCAATACTTTTTTCTAAAAGACTTATTGCCTTTTCTTATTTGTTTGTTACATCCAACACCTGGTTGATAAAGTCAAATGTAATTTGGTTTACTTTATCCAGTTCTTTATCCAGGGCGACACAATGGGTCGAAGCTTCCATCCAATGGACTTCAATGTGATCTGAGTCGACCAAATTCGCAATCATTTTTGGAACATCGGGGTCGACCGTTTCATCCAATCGTCCTTGAATGATTAAGGTGGGGCTTTTAATGGAACTTAATCGGGGAAGTGTTGCTTTCTGGAGGCGCAGAAGTTGAATGATGCCTTTTAAAGGTTTTGCGAGATAGCCCCGCCAGGCGAGTCCATCATCTTCATCTTCTTCCTCGATATAAGGTACGAAAGGAGCCAGTGCATATAGTTTAATAAGATCGAACGGGCGAAGGGTCAACTTTAGCGCCGGTGCATAGGTGAGAACGCCGGCGATCTCTGGACGATAAGATGCCAGGTACAAGGCTAGCAATCCTCCGGTTGATTCTCCGCCGATGAATAAGGTTTCGCTATCTGCAGTAAGTTTCTTGTACGCCTCTTCAACTTCAGTGACCCAATCCTTCCAGGTAAAGTTATTGATATCCTCTGGGTATGTGTTGTGACCAGGGAGTAATGGCGCCGAAACAGTGAAACCTTTCTCTCTTAAATATTCACCCAAGGGGCGCACTTCTGCCGTTGTGGCAGTAAAACCGTGCACCAGCAAGATACCCACTGGACCTCCATTTAAGTAAAATGAGTCACCTTCCAGATGTGGATTCTTAATGAGCGGGTGGGGGGGCGAGTTCGTTAGGTCTTTCATGGTTTTCTATCGTTATCCTTTTATCTTTCTTTGTAATCGTTTTTTCCTGTGCATCAGGGAGTCTTGCCACTGAACCTGGGTGTACTCCGGGAAATCCTCCTTCGAGATGATCGCCAGGGCGGTTTCTGTCCAGTTTAGGGCTGTTGGTAAATCTCGAAGGATGTGTTCATAAAGTTTTGCTAACTCTTCAAAGGCGTAGATCTGGCATCCTTGCGCAGCGAGTTCCCACAAGGTTCTTGCTGCCTCCAGATTGCCGCGCTTTTTTTGGATGAAGGACAATTTATGGATCGTTTCCCAATATTGATCTGAATCAAGGGTATTAAACTCCAGGGAACGTTGGTAGAGATCAGCTGCATCATCGAGGTAGCCCATATCAGCATAAAGTTTACCAATGGCAGCCAAATCCTCACAAAATTCGACCCCCATGTTTAGAGGATCAGAAACCAGCAAGGACATGTGTCTTAATAAAGCCGCCAGCGAAAGTACATCAATTTCATTATGGTAGAACACACTCCGCAACGGCCTGGCATCCCCTGTGTGCAGATAGTCGAAATAGAGATCTGCAATCATCCAACCTGGGACGTCCTTGTCGGATCGTTTCGCTCCTAAGATATGCCATTCCAGATCCCCTAAAGACCGGCTTGTTAGGCGTTTCTTCCATAACCTTCTTGCCAGGTGTAATAAATCAAGATGTTGGACATGGTCTAAGGGTGACAACCAGCTTTTGGTGATGTAGCGGGTTTTTATCAAGGGGACATCAAAGGCTTTCCCATTGAAGCTTACAATGGCTTTACAAGGAGAGATAAATTCTTCGAACGCCGCTAACTGCGCCAATTCCTCTCCGGGGTTCATTAAAAAGAATTGCACAATTCGGAAATGATCCTCATCAAACCTTCCGGCGCCGATGAGGAAAGTGTAGGTTCCAGTGCCACCAGACAAGCCCGTCGTTTCCGTATCGATAAATGCAAATTGATCCAATGAGGTATCTTTTAATTCTGGTTCCTTCGCCCAGGTACCGATCAAATCCAAAGGAGCAATGGGACTGAGTTTGACCTTTCCCAGCTGGTAATCGGCCTTGTACCTTGTCTCAACATAAAATACGTCACCATGGGGTGTATGCCACCAATTTCCTGGGAGTACGTTGGATATTGGAAAAGTGTTTCTATACTGCCCCTTCGATTTTGGCAGGTTATCTGTTCCAATTTTTACACCCAATGCTTGAAGACGTTCAGATAGGGAGGTCATGATATAATATTCGAAATTCTACCTGATTTATCCATGCTTTTCATCATGTTCCGATAATCAGAAAACCTGATAAACTAGTATGCTGGATTTAATTATAAATTACAGGTGGGGTGGTCTATAAACCTTTACCCCTGTTTGAAGAAATCCTTTCCTATGACTGATATCGAAAAATCTATCCAAATCGAATTCGATCGCAACCTGGTGGAAGGCAATCGCAAGCCAGCGCGTGCCTTATGTATTCACGGCCATTTCTACCAACCGCCGAGGGAGAATCCATTTACAGGGATTATTCCCGATGAGATTGGGGCTGCACCCTATCCAAATTGGAATGTGCGTATTCACAATGAATGTTACCAGCCAAATGCACAACTTGGCAACTTTGAACGGATCAGTTTTAATGTCGGTCCCACGTTATTTAAGTGGATGGAGAAATATGATCCGGTCACAACCAGAAGGATCATCGCTCAGGATC
Organism: uncultured Anaerolineales bacterium; assembly: GCA_964613985.1. Lineage (GTDB taxonomy): Bacteria > Chloroflexota > Anaerolineae > Anaerolineales > UBA11858 > CAZTJD01. The sequence goes on along the minus strand of CAZTJD010000058.1, from coordinate 6,540 downwards.
GATCCAATGTCAGGCGCTTTGGCGTTGGAAACGCGTTAGCTCAGGCTTACAACCATACCATTTTACCTTTAGCATCAAGAAAAGACAAAGAAACGCAGGTATATTGGTCCGTTGCTGATTTTAAACACAGGTTTGGTCGACCACCGCAGGGGATTTGGCTTCCTGAAACCGCTGTAGATAAAGAAACACTGGAAACCCTTGTAAATCACGGGATCCAATTTACGATTCTTGCTCCCTGGCAGGCGGTTGATAAGAAAATAGATCCAACAGAACCCTATTGGGTTCAACTGCCGTCCAAGCGTAGAATCGCCATCTTTTTCTACCAAAAAGACCTCAGTGGGGGGATAAGTTTTGACCAGCGGATGACCACAAACGCCCATCAGTTCGCTGTAAATGAACTGTTTCGATTTTTCGATCCTGAAAAATACGCGCATGGCAAGGATCAACTGTTGTTGCTTGCTTCGGATGGGGAACTCTACGGACACCACCAGGCATTGAGAGAATGGTTCCTTGCGTATCTTGTGAATGGTGCTGGAGCCAGGGCAGGTATTCAGTTGACATATCCAGCCTTATGGCTGAAAAATCACCCCCCGCAACATACGGTTCAAATCCGTGAGCGTACATCCTGGAGCTGCCATCATGGACTCCATCGTTGGCGGATGGACTGTGATTGTACACCAGGGGATGGCACCTGGAAGTGGTATCTTCGCCGAGGCTTTGACCATTTTTCAAGGGAAGTAGACCGGATCTACGTAGATTTTCTTGATCCCTTTGGAATTGATCCCTGGAAACTCAGGAACGCCTATATTCATTGTCTCCTGGAAGAAGCCTCACTAGAAGAGATCGTTCATAACTCTAGCAGACCATCAACCACCGGGAGAAACCGCGACCTTGAGGATCAAGACCTGACAACCGTTGGGTTGCTGTTAGAAGCCCAGCGGGAACGTCAACGTATGTACACATCTTGCGGTTGGTTCTTCGAAGATTTTGATCGGATCGAACCGCAGAACAATGTTGCCTATGCAGCTCAGGCTGCCAACCTGGTTTACACTGCGACTGGGGTAGACCTGACTGGGAGCTTGATAGAAGATTTAAGTCTTGTCACAAGCCAGCGTTCCTCAACCAGCGGAGATGAAGTCTTTGATCGCTACTGGCGAACGAATGCCTAAGTCTCTCTTCTATCTCACACCCTGTAGTAATTGTTCAACCTGGTATTCGGAAGCTTCGCTGGCTTTTTTGATCTTCTTGATGATGCTGTAAAGGTCAGCGAGTTCTTTCGCCACGCCCTCACCAGGTTCTCTCAAGCTGGAAGAGTCCGGCTCCACGAATAAGTGCACTGCCCCAACGGCAAGCATCCAGCGCAGAAAAGATTCCATTGCTTCCTTGTTAAACCAGTAGATGCCCGAATAGCGGTTGATATTTAAGTATTTCTGGACATCTGGGTCTTCAAGCCAGGTTTCCAGAATTCGGGCAGTCCGTCCTCGCTTGGGTGAACTTTTACGGTGCCAGTTTTGATGTTTTACCAACACTTTGATTAGTTGTTTCGAGTCGAAGACGAGGTCCTGGTCTATGCCCAATTCAATTAATGTTCCAGCTATGATTTTCCCAAGCAGCCATTCATCCATTAGTTTCCCACTAAGAGCTTCGTAATCCACCTCTGCTAGTGTCATTCCCAGATTACGGTTTAATGCCCAACCTAACAAGATTCCCCAGCCATTACGAGTACCATTCTCTAGAGATCCATATTTATCTTCTCCAGACAGGATCAGCCTTACCGCCCCCTGGAAATTCCTTGATTTTGGCAATTGGTATACCTTGAGCAGGCGTGGCAGGTCAAGGGTGGTTCGGATGACCAGGGAGAGATTTTCCGTTAATGCCTCTGCATAAAGGGTCGACTCTGTGAAAGAAGCAATTTGACGAAAGAGCGTTTGAGCTCTCTTCTCTACCTCAACAATTGTTGCTTCTAAAATGGTTCTGGCAAGTTTCCCTGCCCTTGAGCGGTTCTCGATCAGTTGTTGGAAAATCTGCGCGGAAACCAGTTTTTTATAGGGTTCACGGACCTGCTTCAGTATGATTTCTGTAAACGTTTCCTCGATATTCGGGACTCCACTGCCATCTAGATATTCTGCCAATTGGGCATACTGCCGCCACTCATTCTCTTTTACCTCCCTGAAATCCATGAAAACATGGTATTTATATGCCGCTAACTCAATATACAATCCATGATCGAAGAGCTTACGATTATTGCGGATATATTCCAATCCAGTGACATGGTCCCGGAAAATGACATAAGCATGTGCACTGTTTTCGAGACCGAGTGCAACACCCAGGTCTGTTTGAAAAAGCTGGTCAGACTGGTGGGCTTTATTCTTGTACGCAGCCGAGGTTTTAATCCAACCACGAACATCCGCCCAACGGTTGTGATAGACCACCAAGGCGCGCTGGCAGTGTTGTGTTCCAGGTTGTCCTACCCGGTTGGAGTAGGCAAATACATTCTCCTCAACATACCCTTCCGGGGTAAAAAAATCATAGAGGAAAAAATGATCCACTTCGGCGAACAGGTAACGGCGGTGGAGTAATGGGAATATCTCCCGTTCATGTCTTCGTAGGAGCTGGTAATCGGGGCGTTCATCCCAGTAAGCGCGTTGGTATTCCATACCATATTTTTCAGCAAAGCCTTCAACCTGTCCATGGCCGAACATAGGCAATCCCGGCATGGTCGACATCATGGTGCAGATTCCAAAATATTTATCATCCTTTCCGAATTGCTCGACTGAAGTCTTTTCGTCGGGGTTGTTCATGAAGTTAACATAGCGCTTGAGGATATCTGGATCGAACTCAAGTGTATTCTTGATCAATTGGCGGTACTGATCGTTCTTCTCATCACGCAGCATATTCATGAAGGCGCTGTTGTATACCCGGTGCATCCCCAAGGTGCGTACGAAGTAGCCTTCCATCATCCAGAATGCTTCTGCCAGGAGCAGGGTGTCGGGGACTTCTTCTGCGACCCGGTCGACCACTTCTCGCCAGAACTCTACCGGCATTGCTTCATTGAATTGCTCTCTAGTGAGTCCATATTCTGAACGAGAGGGGATATCCCCTCCTGTCCCGGGTTCAGGGAACCACAACCGCTGGTAATGTTTCTTCGCCAGGGTCATGGCAGCATCGAAACGGATCACGGGGAATTTCCGTGCTACATGGAGGATGGTCTGGATGACCGCCTCGCGGACTTCTGCTTTGAGGAAGTTCAACTGGGCAGTGTCGTTCCAAGGCATGGAAGTACCATCATTGCCATGATAGATGAACTTTTCATCTCCCGTCCAATGGTCTACCCGCTTAAAAACCACCGCGGCGTCGTCGCGCGAGTAATAATGGTTTTCCAGGTAGATGCCAACCCGGTCGTCCTTGGACAGGTTTTCTCCTTCAAAGGTGTAAGTTGGGAATGGGCTGTAATCTAAGGAGATGAACCAGTCAGGATGTTCAACGACCCACTTGGAATATATCCCAACATGGTTTGGGACCATATCGGCTGCCAGTCTTATGCCTCGCTGCTGGGCTCGATATCGCAAATCATCGAGAGCGCTTTCTCCGCCCAGGCGTTCGGCGATTACATAATCATAGAGTGAATAAGCGGATGCCACAGCTTCTGGGTTGCCGCACATCTGCTTTATGCGTCTCGACGCCGAACTGCGCTCCCATAAACCGATCAGCCAAAGACCAGAGAAACCGCTTCGTGCTAACCTGTCTAACTCCTCATCTGGAACAAGGTCAAGCCTGGTAATTGGTCTTTGGTATTCTCTGGACAGCTGGTCCAACCAGACATAGGCATTTTTCGCTAAAAGCACCAACCGCGGCATCCAGTCTTTATCAGGACTGAAACGTTCTTCCTCAAGGTAATCGAGGTCGGTAAATTTCAGCACCTGGGCAGGACCCGGTCCCATAAATCCTGGTTTCTGCTCTTCGCGTATGAAATCAAGACTGGAAAGCAGCAGCTGCAGGTATTTTCCCAGGAGCGGGTGCCATTTTTCGCGAATATATTTGAGCTGCCCGGCTAGCGAATGTGGTGAGGCGAGAGCTGGAGCACGAAGCAGCTTGATCAGGGGTTCGTCATCGGGACCAAAACCAGGTTGGGTATCAAAGAATTCCTCCAGTTCATTCATGATTTTCGAGTACTCTGTATGGTCCTCCAGGCTGCGGTCGTCGAACAATTCCAGATATGGTGAAAATCCGGGATTGGTGTTCGCCAACCAAAGCATAATCAGTTCTTCCAAGACCAGTTGTTTATTTGGCGTGCTTTCTGTTTTGCCAGCCAGGTAGTCATCAAGGTGGATTTCATGGCGGTAGACCGCTGAGGGAGGAAATTCATCAGCAAAGTTGAGCAGTGTTCTTTCGACCGCTTCGGACCCAAATCTTTCTACCAACCAGGACATCGCTTTTTCTAAAGCAGGAGGGTTCTTTTGGTCCCGGTATTGCTTGAACACAAAATGCAAAATTTCATCGATCAACCCCATGGCATTGATATGCCCGGCCTTGACCGTTTTATCTGGATACCGGACGAGATCGCGTTTCTCGTTCATCTTTTGAGCGAACTCTCGCGCCGCATGGAAATTAGCAAAGATTGCATTCCCACGCGTTGTAAATAGTGTTTCGTTAAATCTGTGACGATCACGAACTTGCCTGGAAACATGGAATTCCATCATGGGTTGAAATTTTTTAGAGGGGTGCATGAAAGGTCCTTAAGGGATCGAAGGGAAACTTGCCAGCATGAGCAAACCTGACAGGTTTTCAACCACCGGATTGCGAGAACCCAATGGATAAGCCTCACATTTCTTATCGAAATGAGGCTTTAATAAACCTGACATAATATAGAACACGCTTTGCGAAGGAATCCATAAGCATCCATAATATGATTCTCGATGATTTTCCCTTATTATAAACGCGAATTGGTTTATCTGTCCTAACGGTCTTTCAAATCAAATCACCTCACTAGGGTTGGCGGAAGGGCAGGGAATGGTTACAATTACCGTATTATCGAACCAAAGATAAATTACAAAAGGAAGGAGAAGTTTTTTGTGAAGATTTCGACCTGGAACGTGAATGGGCTGCGGGCGGCTTTAGGTAAAGGGGTGCATGAATGGTGGCGATTAGAAAACCCAGATATTTTGTGCCTGCAGGAAATTAAAGCCAAGCCCGAACAACTGACGATTGAGCAGTTGGCGCTTTTTGATGGCGTCAATGGGATTTGGAATCCAGCCAAACGAAAGGGATATTCTGGGGTGGCAACTTTCTGCAAGACTGAACCTTTGGAAACCATCAAAGGATTAGGTAGTGATAGATTTGACCTGGAAGGAAGGGTGATCAAGACCCGCCACCCTGGCTTTGTGCTGTTCAACATCTATTTTCCCAACGGACAACGTGATCAAGAGCGGTTGGATTTCAAACTTGATTTTTATGCTCATTTGCTGGAAATGTGCGACCGCATGCATGATGCTGGAGAACGCATCATCATCACCGGGGATTTCAATACTGCCCATAAAGAGATTGACCTGAAAAACCCAAAGGAGAATGTCAACACTTCCGGTTTTATGCCGGTCGAACGAGCCTGGATCGATAAGTACCTTGAACATGGCTTTGTGGATGCCTACCGCCGGCTTTACCCGGACAAGGTCGAATACACCTGGTGGACCTACCGCTTTCGAGCTCGAGAACGGGGCATTGGCTGGCGGCTGGATTATTTCCTGGTTTCTGAGAACCTGATGCCGCAAGTTCAAGAGATCATTGTTCATGGGGACGTGATGGGGTCGGACCATTGCCCGGTGACGATGGTGATTGAAGGTTGATGGTTATGGATTGAAAATTTGGGAATAGGGATTGGTAATTGTACTTAACCTCATGTCTATGTTTTATGGTGATTGTCTTTTGAGGCAGATCTGTTAATATTTTATCAGCAATCTATATTTGTCTTTTGGGTGAATGAGTGTAACAAAATGATGCGGAGTACGTTATCCAGGGTGAAATATGGGTGATCTCCACGATGAGCGTATTCAGGATGCTGATCTGGTCAAGAGGGCTGCTGGTGGAGATTCCCAGGCTTTTGGAGATTTGTTTGAGCGGTATAGCTTAATTATTTACCGGTTCCTATGTGCCCAACTTTCAGATCCTTATGAATCGGAAAATTTAACCTCAGAGGTATTTTTACGGGCATGGCGGTCTTTACCTGCTTACCGGGAACGGGGATATCCCTTTTCAACATACCTGTTCAGGATCGCCCGAAATGCGGTCATTGATCAGCGGCGAAAAGCGAGGTTCCGGATTAGCCCCCTGGATCAAGCTGACCTGAAAGTGGATGAGGTTCATCTGCCCAGTAAGGTCCTGGCAAGGAACCAGGAACTGCAACAATTACAGGAAGGCCTGCTTGGATTAAACGAGGTTTACCGCTCGGTGCTGGTGCTGCGCTTTCTAGTTGGTCTATCAACCACTGAGGTGGCAGAGATTATGGGACGCTCAGAAGGAGCAACACGAGTTTTGCAGCACCGGGCC
>CAZTJD010000057.1:17103-24170 GCA_964613985.1 uncultured Anaerolineales bacterium | reverse complement strand
CGGCATCATGGAGGGGCTAAATGAAAGCAGTAGGCTGTATGGTTTGAAGCGGTTGAAAAAGGTTTTAAACGGGCACCTTGATTCTCCATTGGACGTGATTTGTTCCAGCGTTTTAGATGATTTGGGGCGTTTTGTAGGGGAGGAACCCCAATCTGACGATATCGCGATGATTGTAATCAAGTGGGAAGGATCGCAGGCTTAGGATTAGTATTGATTTGGGAGGCTGTTTCTGGGCGAGACGGAACAATGCAAATGAACCAATGGATCCTATCGGTCTCTCCCCAATCTATGCTAAATTTATGTTTGCACTTCTCATGGTTCCAGGTGCAGGAACCCGCGCTGCAAGGCGCAGGTAACGGCAGCAGTGCGGTCCGAGACCCCCAGTTTTCCAAAGATGTTAATCAAGTGCGATTTTACAGTCGCCTGGCTTATGTGCAAGGATTTGGCGATCTCACGGTTGCTGGATCCTTCAGCAACCAGCTGGAGCACTTCGATTTCACGCTCGCTTAATTTCTCCTCCGCTGGGGCGCGAATCTGTCCCATTAAACGTGCTGCCACAGCAGGTGCCAACACCGCCTCACCATGGGCTGCTGCCCGAATTGCTCTAAACAATTCCTCACGGGAGCAGTCTTTCAGCAGGTACCCTGTTGCACCGGCCTCAACGGCTGGCAGGATGTCAGCATCACTATCGTAAGTCGTTAATACGAGCACCTGCACATCCGGTTGATTGGCCTTGATCTCCCTGATGGCGCTGACACCATCCAAAACCGGCATGCGCAGGTCCATCAGCACAACTTGGGGTACCAATTGCGCGGTTAAGCGGACAGCAGCAACCCCGTCTTCAGCCTCCCCAACGATCTCAATATCAAGCTGGCTTGCTAACATGCCTCGCAGCCCATCACGCACGACAGGGTGGTCATCTGCAAGCAGTAGCCGGATTTTATTCATAGCATAACCTCCATTGGGATCTGGATCGCGACCGTGGTCCCTGAATTGGGGGCGCTCTCTATGATCACCTCGCCATTTAATTGGGTTACCCTTTCACGCATTGCCTGCAACCCATATCCACCACCTACCTGGTCCGGAGAGCTGTGAAGGTTTTCCGGATCAAACCCACAACCATCGTCCTGGATATCCAGGGCAACCTGGTTATCCATATAGGAGAGAGTCACATTCACCTGCTGCGCCTGGGCATGTTTTCGGACATTTGCCAGACCTTCCTGCACAGCGCGCAGCAATGTTACTTCCAATTCCGGATGCAGTGCCTGAGGTTCACCCGTGACGATAAAATCTGTCTTGATGCTGGATTCCTGCTTCCAGCGTTCTACCACTCGTTTCAAGGCTTCGACCAAAGAAGCCTGAACCAGGGGTGAGGGTCTTAAAGCCTGGACTAACCGCCGGGCTTCTGCCAGGCTGGCTCGGGCGGTGTCTCGCGCCTGATCAATATGGCCTCTGACAGGATTCGCTTCAACTGGAAGCGATTCTTCAGCTGCTTCAAGCTGCATCACGATACTGGTAAAGCCCTGGGCCAGGGTGTCGTGAATTTCCTGTGCCAGGCGCTGCCGCTCTTGTAAGATGCCAGCCTGTCGTTCAGCTGCGGCAAGGCTGTCCTGAGTTGCTTGCAATTGCTCGATCAAGCGCTTCCGTCCGGTGCTCTCCCGCATGACGGAACGCATCCACAGGGCCAGCAGGGCGGACCAAGCCAGAACAACCAAACCGATTATAAATAAATCAATCGAGAGTGTAACAGGCTTGTTCAGGTTCAGGGCCTGAACCCAGATAATCAGGATGGTTAACAGGATATTTCCCACCACAGCCAGACCGAAAGGTAATGTTCCCCACATTAAACCGTAGAAGGATGAGGCGGTTATGAAATAGGCCCAGTGGCTGCGTGCCAGCGGGAACCAGAGGGCCATTGCCCCAACCAAGAAAACCACTGACCAGGTAACCTGTCTGGTTTCCCTTGAATTCGGGACAAGCCAGATCAAGATCAAGCCATACCAGATGCCCAGGGCCAGGCTCAGTACCAACACCAACCAGGGAGGGTAGCGCATGCTCTCAGTAGATAATGCTAATACTAAGGAAAGGGCGAGTGACAGGTAGAAGACAGCATGCCAGATATTAACCCAACGCTCCCAGGCATCGCGCCAGGAAGGTTGGATTGTACTTATTTTTCGACCAGTAGAGTCAAGCATATCTGCGCTTAAGTGTACTATGAATTGCTTAAGAGGGTGGATTCACTCCCTACTCCCAACGGAATATCCTGGCTGAGATGGCTGATCCCACCAGCAATAACCCTGCCATTACCAGGGTTGGCAGCCATAAATCCTGCCAGGGATCACCAAACCACAAACCCTGGACCAACCTGACCAGATAGGTTAGGGGCAAGTAGTTGCTGACCTGGCGCAAACTTTCTGGCAGCAGCTGCAATGGCATCCCAGCTCCAGATAGGAACATCATCGGGAAGAAGATCACCATGCCAACTGTCTGGGCGATGCGTGCCGTAGGAGCAAGACTGGCGATCAAATAGCCTATAGAGTAGAAAGCCAGCGAGCATAAAACGAACGCCGCCAAAACGTTGAGCCACGATCCAGCGAAGCGCAACCCGAAGACGAGTTTCCCGATCAGGATCAATAAACTCATGCCGAGTAATGCCACAAGCAGGTAGACAACCACACTGGCAAACAGGTAAGTGGCAGGGCGCAGCGGGGTGGCGCGGTACCGGCGTAAGACCCCATTCTCACGGCTAGCGGCTGTGTCGATGGGGATGCCCATCAAGGCTACGGTGCCGATGATGATGCCTGTATAAGCCGGGACACTGGCATCTACTGTACCAAAGTTCCTACCCCAGAATTCGGGGGCTGGTTCGTTGCCATAGATGAACCCAAATAACAGCAAGAGCAAGGCAGGATAAGCCAGCGAAAAGAAAAAGGCGACTGGTTCCCGCAGATAGAGTTTTAATTGCATCACAGTAAGTTTCCAAAGACCACGCATGATTGTTTCTCCTTGTTGATCTAAACTTAATTTCTAATCCCACGCCCGGTTAATGCCAGGAACACATCTTCCAGGTCTGCTTGTTTTGTACGGATATTTGTGAAAGGCACCTGTTCCGCTTCCAGCGTCGTGATCAACCGAGTAACCAGACCATGCCCTTTCCCATAAACGAAGACCTGGTCCCCTCGCTGTTCCACCCGCTGGACACCATCCATGGCGCTGATTCGGGCCGGGTTGAACACTTTCACAGTCGAGGCTTCACGAGTCTTTTCAAAGGTAGACGGGGATTGCCCGTTGAGGTGAAAACTGATCTGGATATCCATATTTAACTGGCTGACCAGCCTGGCAGGTGTATCCAGGGCGATGATTTGACCGTGATCCAGGATTGCCACCCGGTCGCATAAACTTTCAGCTTCATCCATGAAGTGGGTGGTGAGGAAGACGGTTGTACCGCGGAGGCGGATCTCCCGAATCAGGTCCCAGGTAGCATGCCGGGCTTGTGGATCCAGACCGGTGGTCAACTCGTCCAGGAATACGATCTCGGGCTGGTTGATGAGTGCCAGGGCGACGAACAGACGCTGTTTTTGTCCCCCAGATAAGCGGCTGTAGTACTCTCTCTGTTTATCCACCAACCCTAATTCCTTGACCAGCGAATGCCAGTCGCCGCTGTGCTGGTAGAACGAGGCGAACAAATCCAGGGCTTCGCACACCCTCATGCGGTTAGGCAGGTTCGATGATTGAAGTTGAATGCCGGTTCGTTCTCGCAGCGCCCGGGTATCTCGCAAGGGATCGAATCCCAAAACGCGCACCACCCCACCATCCGGCTTGCGAAGCCCTTCGATGGATTCAATCGTGGTGGTTTTGCCTGATCCATTGGGACCAACCATCCCAAATATTTCGCCTGCTTTTACCTTGAAAGAAATACCATCCACGGCTTTTACAGGACCATAATATTTGCGCAGGTTTTCTACGCTGACTACATCTTGAAGTTGCATCATAACTTTCTCCTTTCATTCTTAACCCAAGTATATAGAATAGAAGGCTGTAAGTCATCGTACAGGGAATTGATTTATCCATAGCTTAGCGGTTGATTTTGTAATCAACCAGATGGTTGGTTGCCATGGTTTTTTGGACATTGAACCTGCGTTCAAGCAGCATCCTCTTCCAAAAATCCTCCCCCCGGACGGAAAATGATGGGAGGGTCTTTTCTGGTACAATTTGGGTGGAATGGAGGCAAAATGTCTTTGAATATCTCAAGAAGAGAGTTTATTAAATTATCTTCTTTCTATCTGGCATACTCCCTACTTCCGGTGAAGGTGAGAAGTACAGAACTGGAGGATTCTGAACGACCAAATATTCTGATCATCGTTTTTGATGCCTTAACGGCAACCCATATGTCCTTGTATGGATATGATCGGGGGACCACGCCAAACATCAGCCGCCTGGCAGAAAGGGCGATAGTCTATCACCAACACTACGCTGGCGGACATTGGACATACCCCGGGACAATGAGTCTCTTGACCGGTGTGTTGCCATGGACGCACCGAGGGTTTTCTCGCTGGTCCCAGATAGCAGCGCCCTTTGATAGGGAAAATTTATTCACCTATTTTGATGATTATCACACGATGGTGTATACCCATAATTATGTGGCTGAAGATGTATTAGTAAAATTACAAACAGGCATCGACCAGTTTGTCCCCAAGAATACACTCTACATTAACAAGTCATTCCTTTTAGACAGCCTACTGAGAAAAGATTCAGATATGGCCACAATCAGTAAGCAAAGGATAACAAACAAGATTGAGGAGGGATATGTTAGTTCCTTATTCCTTGCTAACCTGACGGAACCGATCAATGCCTATCGGGAGAGAGAAATACGGAAGAATTTTGTTACCCCGCCCAAAGTTTCAGGAAGTGGCGAATTGTTTTTGCTGGAAGACTCAACGGACTGGATCGTAGAGCAAGCAAAGGAACTGCCGAGGCCTTATCTCAGTTATATCCACCTCTTCCCGCCACATGAACCGTATGTTGTGCGGAACGATTTTGAAAACACTTTCCGCGGAGATGGGTATAAACCCGTCAGGAAGCCGACTCATTTTTTCACAAAAATAAAATTTTCAAGTTATGAAGAAACGGATGAATTACGGCTGGCTTACAACCAAGCCATCCGTTATGTGGACGTAGAATTTGGAAGGTTAATGGAGGGGCTTGAAAAGGCAGGCCAACTGAATAACACGATTGTGATCCTGACCTCAGATCATGGAGAAGTGTTTGAGCGAGGATTGACCGAACACATAAGACCCGTTTTTTATCAAGCAATTATCCAAGTGCCGTTGTTGATTTTTATGCCCAACCAAACGGACAGGGTTGATATTTTCGAGACGACGTCAGCCCTGGATATGATCCCCACTTTGCTTCATATTACGGGGAAAAAAATCCCGGGAATATTAGAAGGCACGGTCTTGCCGCCATTTGCTATCCCAGAGTCTCCCCGGTCCTTTTTTGCCATGGATGCAAGGAACAACCCGCCGGATAAAAAACTATCTTTATATACTGCGATGCTTCGAAAAGGCCCATATAAGTTTACCCAGTATTATGGCTATAAACAACTCCCTGGCAACCAGCCTTATTTTGAACTCTACAACCTGGAGCAGGACCCGGAAGAATTGGAGAATTTGGAGAATAAGGAAACCGACCTTTTACAAGAAATGCGTGCTGAACTTGACGAAGAAATCTTCGAGAAGGATCACCCTCTGAACGGATAATTCCAATGGAAAAAAATAATCGGATGGGTTTTCGATTTACGAAAAAAATTGCCTGGGATTTTTTCCTTCTTGTTGTTTTCCCGATCCATTTATGGGCCTTAATCCTTTGGTTTCTGGATTTTGATACCGTAGCCCAACGCACAAATACGTGGGATGCAATTGGAGAAGGGGGCTACTTCCTTAGCTATGCCTTCTTTGAAAGTGTGGTGATTTTTGTCCTTCTTTGCTTGTTATTACTCCTGCTCCCTAAAAGACTGGATCAAAAGAAAGTCTTTCTTGCGGCTGCGACACTCTACCTAGTCATTGCTGGTTGGTTCATCCTGGAACAGGCTCGCTTTTTACCATTCATACCCGAAGAAAATTGGTTGTTTGTGCGCCTGCAAATGGTGAGTTCTCTTCGTTCAAACACGGGAAAAGTATTGGCAATTGGGTTTTTGGCCTCTGTGGCCATTCCACAATACCTGGTTTTCCGCTACGAAAAACTGCGAACGGCTATTTCTTCTTTCTATGAGCGGATTGGCACACTCTCGCTTTTGTATTTATTCTTGGATTTGGTAGGTTTTGTGATCGTCCTGTTGAGAATTATTTAATTTCGATTACTTAAGAGAGGCAGTTTTAACAATTCCAAGGTAGAGATGCTTCATTCCGCTTTGCTCCATTCAGCATGACATTCAAAAGAATGATGTTTGACAGAGTAATAGATTTATGGGGTAATTTCCTAAGCGACCTGACCTCAATCTCAGATTTTTAACACCTAATCTGAAGAGAATACTTCCTGTCCCTTTACAAAAGTACGATAGACGTTCAGATCTTGATCTATTACCACCAGATCAGCATCTTTTCCAGGCTCCAGGCTGCCTTTACGATCTGATACACCGATCAATTTAGCAGGCGTCAGAGTGGCCATCTTCAGCGCCTCAGAGAATTCACATCCCACATGCCGAACCATGTTGCCCACGTCGTAGTTCATTGTGGCAACGCTTCCAGCTAAGGTGCCCCCATGAACATAGGCGCGCTGGTCTTCCTTGATCACCGTGCGACCTTCGCTCCACTCATAGGCACCATTGGGCATACCTGCCCAGGTAGTATTATCCGTGATCAGGTGCATCCGGTCGGGACCTTTGCATTTAAATAATATCTTCATGGCAACCGGGAATATATGCTGACAATCCGCGATTAACTCGGCGTTGATACGATCGCAGGTGAGTGCAGCTCCAAGGACACCTACATTGCGGTGGTGGAATGGGACCATGCCGTTGAACGTATGGCAGCAAGAACTGAGACCTAACTCGACCGCTTCCATCATAA
>CAZTJD010000057.1:0-17093 GCA_964613985.1 uncultured Anaerolineales bacterium | reverse complement strand
ATCTGATAACTTGCGGTAGTATGTCCTGCAGAAGCCACGATGCCTGTTTCCACCAATTCGCGAATGACCTGAAAAGCGCCATCTAGTTCGGGTGCAATGGTCATTTTTAGGATTGTGTCCTCAGAGGCTTCGATCATTTTGTCTAATTCTGAAAGCGAGGGGGTGCGTAATGACTCAACGGGTTGCAAACCCCTGGCGATATCTTTCGCGCTGAGAAACGGGCCTTCCATGTGGATTCCCAGGATCTCAGCCCCATCCGTCCCACTTTTCATCACTTCTCTGACTACTCGAATATCTCCCAACATCCGCTCAAATTTCGTCAGTGATCCGAGGGTAGGTAGCAGGCTTGTGGTTCCCGTGCTTGGGATCGTACTGCATATCTCTGCGGTGCTCTCCAAATCTTCTCCAAAAAAGTGCCCATTCCGCCCGTGGGTATGGGTATCTATGAAGCCAGGTGCAACGATTTTATCTGAAACATCGATCAATTTTGCTTCATCTGGAAAAGGAATCTCATTGGCTGAACCTACGGCTTTGATCTTGGTTCCCTCCAAGAGAATTACACCCGGTGCAAAATGTTCAATAGGTGTAAAGATTTGCCCTGCTCGAATAACAATTTTATTACTCATTTGTTTACCACCAAATTTATTTACTCACTTTGCAGCCTGGTTTAGTCTAGTTGTCTGTCAAAGATGAAGATCTAGATTGATTCGATTAATTAAGAGAGGCGGTTTTAGCAATTCCAAGGTAGAGATGCTTCATTACGCTTTGCTCCATTCAGCATGACAATCAAAATAATGATGTTTGACAGCGTTCTAGTGGGGTTCGAATAATGGTTATTTCGGTCGTGATGATAACATTTAAGTGAAATGGTAAATAACTATCCCTCCATTCACGGATTGACCCGCCAGTAGGTCAGTTCATGTTCGGTTAAGATCACCAGTCTCGACCCATCCTTTGTGAATCGGATCGCTAAGGCCTGATCGTTAAAATCGATCTGACCTAACTCTATACCAGACGGCAAGGTGACCAACAGGTTCCTGATCAAGAAGAATTTATCACTCGGGCTGATATATAGGTCTTCATCAGGCCAACCATTAAAACTCGCCACCAGTATCCCCTCGGGTATACTCCATATTCCTCCTGATGCGGAGACCAGGTAATTGCCCGAGTTGGCGAAAGCCATTTTCCCGCAAGCTGCTCCTTCTTTGACAAGGTTTCGAATCCGGGCGCTCGAATAGATATCCAGCAGCCAGATGCTGTCCGAATACAATATCTGCTGGTTCTCAGGGTTTGATTCATAACTGCAGATTGTGAAGTATTTTCCGTAGGGACTCAACTGGTAGTTAGCGAGCTTATCAATAAGCCCATAACTGCCAACGATTTCTCCCCGTTGAGCTGTGAGGACATGCACATTTTTTGCTGTACATGCCAGTATTGTGCCATTGGCACTGAAAATACAGTTACCGAAATTATATTTCTGGATCAGTGTTTCTGTATTCGTGTCCCATAACTCGGTATAAGGATTCCCTGCATAAGGATATACGGAAACAGCCATAGAATCCTGGTTGATGAACCTGGCTTCAATTAAGTCAGATGCAGGAAATTCTCCAAATGTTTTGATAATCACATCTTGATCAGGATCGTAAAGGTGGATTCCTTGTTCGGAGGGAACCGCTAATAATCTTCCATCTGGGCTGATATCGAAATTCCGGTTTATATCATAAGGATTTGAGATTCCCACCTCTTCACCTTGATTGTTGTAGATCCGAACCAATCCTTCTTCTGTGGTAACCAGGAATAAGCTTCCATCTTGGGAGAAATCCAGGGATCCCACCCTTCCAGGAATCTTGATAAATGTATTCCTGGTCTGCCCCGTTTCAACATTCCAGACGATGACAATTGATTCTGGCTTACTGCTCAGGCTTTTATAAGCAACCCCGAGTGAGGTATCGTCCTGGAAGCTGATACCAGTTGAAATTAATTCCACTTGCTGATTGTTCAGGGTGGTATTGAATGATGAACTTAATGTTTTTCGAACCATCCCTGACGAGGTATTACGAACAGTTGGTTTGCCAGATTGATAAGCCAGGTAGTCCCCTCTTGCGTTGAAGGTTAACTCTCGGAAGTCACTTTCAATGCCAAGGTCGACAAAGACACCAGGGTGATAGAGATCTAAACGCATCAGGCTTCGCCGGCTGTCATTTCTCTGAACGACAAGAAAAAGACTTTCACCATTTGCTGAAAAAAGGATTTGATCTACATACCGGATCCCTTTCTCGTGCGTGATGATCATTTCTTGCTGCAGATTGATCTCAGGAAAGGAATAGAATAAAAGGGTATCTTCCCGTTCAGGATCGGATGTTACTAGAATATCCCCCTGGAGGTTGATCGTGACGGGGTGTGTTTTCCAGTCGGTTTCTAATGCGGGGATATTTATCTCCTGGTATTCACTCGTTTTCAGGTCAATCCAACCCAGGGATTCATCTGAAGCCGTGATCATGACGCCGTTCGTTGAGACCTTGATCGGGGCAAGGTCGGGATAGAAGGCGATTTCTTCTAGTGAACCCGGATCGAGAAAATGGATCCCTTTAGAGGTGTGCAAGACAATGAGTTGGTCCCCAGGAGCCCAGGCTGCAGATTGTATCTTGCCGCGAATGAATGAAGCAGGATACAGAAGGTAGGGCTTTAAATTCACAGCATTTGACACGTTGATTTGAGCTGCGGTCGGAGATGGCGTGATGGACGGTGTTAAGGTTGGAGTAGGCGTTTCGGTTGAGGGTGGTAATTCCGTCCTTGTTGGCGATGGCAGCAAGCTTTGGTCAGGTATTATTGTTGGCGAAGAAGTCGGAAGCCATTTTTTGACAATCGTTGGAGAATAGGGTTGATTTTGACCCAGATCGAACACCTGGCAGGCAGAAAGACCAATGAGGATGACGATGAGGAAAGCGATTATCCTAATTATTAGGGGGATTCTTGTCAATTTCATATTTTTCTGGTTTCCTATCCTGAAAAAATCTTACAGGTAAATACATCAGAAATGGCAGCATCCCGGTAATCGGGATCAGCCATTTCAGCAGGTATAGGTGCTCTTCTCGTTCGCAACCTAATTTCTCATCGATAATCTCATTGCCATTAGAGCCGTAAATGGAGACAAGTTTATTGATAACTTGATCTTTGTAACCCTTTTCCTGGTAGGCAGGGATGATAATTTCAGGGTTACGTTCAACCTGCTCCAGATCATGCTCGATGACGACGCCGTAGTCCGGGTCTAACAGCCACCATTCATCGGTTTCCTTGTTTACCCTGGCTTGCACGACAACATGCCCGTTGAGGCCGACGATTTGAGTTCGGACCCGGTTGCGGATTAGGACATTGGCTAGGATGCGCGATGATTGGGAGCACACACTGGCACAGCGCTCGACCGCTCTTTCAGCCCGGCAGAATTCGTATGGTTCAATTTCTCCATTGAGTTTATTCAAGAAAAACAGCAGATAATTTTCGTGAAGAGGAACTTGATAGTTAACCATGGATGGTGAGGTGTCATCTGGCCAATAATGGACGGTGCTATCGAATACAAGCTGGGTTAACCGTTTAACATATGCCGGGTATTGTTCGTCTATTTCTTCAATCCTGTTCATCAAGGCAGTGAATTCCTCGAGAGTGTATTGGGGCACTCTAATTTTCTCTTTGTGAGTGATCCCCTGGTACACTGCTGGATTACGCAGGGTGATAAACTGACCGCTGATGTTGATGATTAGTAGAATGCAGCTGAGACAGAAAACAAGAAAACCAGGCGCTTCACTGGAAAGGATCGCTTTGCGAATTGGATAACGAGGGGCGAAAAAATGAGCGAGAAGGGTGATGGCAAGCCCGAAGCCAACGACAATGAGCTGGGTATTGCCCGGTCTCAATGTGTTGATGTCAACAGTGAAAATGTCGAAAGTGAGTGCGGCTATGGCAACCACGATCCCGAAACTTTCTAACAGGATGGATGCGATTGTTCTTAATGTTGTTGAATGAGGCCTAGAGGATTGATTCATTCTTATCTTCAGTAAATTTGGGTAGGATCATTATAATTGGAAACATGGATTTCCCTAGTTATTTCTTTTTCACCAACCAATTTGCCATAAATGATTATGTCGCGATTTTTCTTGAGAACCATTCAAGGAGGAATTTTTCCAAAATATATTCCCTGGTAGAGGCCGAGAAAGTGCCCGTAAATTAGAATATTTCAGTATCCTTCAGGTGAGATTAGGTCTGGTTTACCGTTATGGACAAGGAAATCATAACACAAGTTATCGTGACTAAGAAAGATCATCAACAAGATTGAATTTCTTTATTAGCCGGAAACCTCGGTCCCGTGTGGGCTGCGAAAAGATCTTAACAACCTGGGAAAGGTTCATAAAAAAAATTTTCTAACTTCCCCTTCCGGAAGGTTGGATTAAGGGGGGATGGGAATGGTGATATACAGCTGAAAAGTGATTCAACCAAAATTGTCAGGTGAGTAGAAAATTTTCTCAAAATTCATTTTCTAATTTCATCTCTTTTGTATTCTGTATATGGTCGATAATGAGGGAAATCTTCGTTTGTGAGGAAAATAGATTAGGGCAGATTTTGTTGAAAGCAGTGAAATTTTATGCTAAAATTCTAGTTGTCTATACAAATTATTTTTCTTCTTTCAGGAGGATTAGGATGAAGAAACGGACAATTTTCTTGGGCTTTGCATTGATAGCAGTCTTGGCGATTCTCTTTTTGTTAATTTTTCTCAGAGATCAAGATGCGGGTGGATTGAGCGGTAGCTGGGAGGTGGAATGGGGATTAGAAGATGCAGGAGGTATCCGGCAACCCAACTTGTTCCTCGAAATAAACGAAAATGAAGAGATTCCAGACGGAGGCGATCAGGTCTATGCCAGAGGCTGTATGCGTTCTGAGGGTTCAGATGTTTTTATGCCTCTTTCGTTGGTTGCGAAACCTGGTTCTGAAGATGGAGCGTATGAAATAACTATTTACAGCACAGTCTCCACGAATGAACGAGACCCCTATGTAGTTCGGTTGGAAGGTACGCTCAGTACAAATAGGAGTGGTTTATCTGATGACGATGCTGGTGGAAACGTTACAACAGAGTTTTCGACTGGCGAATGGCATGCAGTTCATCGGGAAAGCAAGGTCTTCGAATGCCCAGGCGTAGGATATGAGGATTATATTCAGGCAGACGTGAGGATGCAAAAAGACCTCGCATACAATCCTCCAAGGGAAGGGCTGATGTTTGAAATATACACCCCCATCGTTTCATCAGCTTTGCAGGTAACAGCTCCGGATGGATCGATAGAGGTCATTGAAGAATATACAGATATTTTCAGCCCGAATGTAGATTTTATGGCGATGTTTCGCTTCCTTCACTTTTACGAGGGTGACCTCCCGGTTGTTGGAAAACCTTACACCTTCGTACTGCTGGATTTGCTTGGTGATATCATCCCTGGAACAGAATCGCAGGATGTCTTCTGGCGGTGTAATCAAGATGCCCCCAGGAATATCCGGGCGGTTGGTACTTATGGGTCGGATATCGAGCTTACCTGGGATGCGGTCCCTGTTATTCCAGGGGAGTTCGAACCGAAGTTCCAAAACCCAGATTCTGGCTCTCACGTTCCCTACCAGGTCAATGTATATCCCGCATTCGAAAATAACAACAGCAGATTAGGCTCGCTTACAAACCTTAACAACCATGCCCTCCCCTGGGATGAGTTTGAACCCGGCAGTGGAGGTCACCCTGAAGGGTCTGATTTTGGTCAACCTCTGGGGACTTTTGTGCCAGGACTTTATGTGATCAGCTTAGAATCCTGGAATATGCCCATTGCCAATCAAGGTGGTTTCAACCATGATTGTGAAGTTACGGACTCATCGGAGAACCTGTTCATGGAAATAATGGATGGAGAGGTTTCTTTCACAGCTTCAGGCTCAATATCAGGTGTAGTCCTTTCAAGTGAAGGTCCTGCGATTAACATATCCGTAGATGCCTGTAGGTTTGAACAAGAAGAGCCCTTATTTTGCCGGAGTGCTTTTACAAATGAAAACGGTGTTTACAGGATTACGGGACTCTTCCCAGGCGAATATCGCGTCCAGGTGACAGGCAACCAGGGAGGCTGGATTGATGAATTTTATCTGGAGAGGTCAGCTCATGAGGATGCGGAACCGGTGATGGTTTTTCCAGGAGAGGATACAGGAGACATTAATTTCACGATGGATATGGTAGAGTAAACGCCTGGAGAATATTCGAAAAAAGACTGGAAACAGAAACCACAAAAACCGAGTTTTTCGAGGGCGTTATCTCTCAAATTGCCGATTTTTGAGCTTTTAGTGGAAAACTTTTACCATCAAATCCTAAAAAACTCGGTTTTTGAAGCAAAGCCAAATAATCAAAATAGAGGGATCTCCTTTCCAGCTGCTCATTTTGAATGTTCTGGGAAAGTTCAATAAGCTGAGGGTGTTCTAGCAGACCAAATTCCAAAGCCTGGAATATCTCCAATGATCCCTCTCAAGGTATGGAAATCCCGGAATGCTTAACTGTTGCATCTCCCTTCACCCGTTGGAATGTATATTTTTTACCAATATGGCTGTGGTGGGTCGGGTTATCCGCTATTACCTTTGCCGACTCCCCGGTCAGGGGATCGTGGTTGGTTTCCAACTCACCGAAATCCATGGAAGCCTATATCATGAAGATATCTTGCTTCCTTCTCCTTTGGTCGACCGAGTCATTGGGGAAAATCAGCTGCTATCCCTTTCCTGGTAGTGAATTTTTGGCAGAGCTCTCAACCTAGCTGCAGCCTGTTCGGCAGTCAGGTCCCGTTGCGCTTCTGCCAGCATCTCATAGCCTACCATGAACTTTTTCACCGTTGCTGACCGCAGCAAGGGGGGATAGAAGTGAGCGTGAAGCTGCCAGTGATCCCCAGTTTCGCCGAAAGGTTGCCCATGCCAGCCCATTGAATAGGGGAAGGAGGTTTCAAACAGGTTGTCATAACGAATGAGTAAGCACTTGAGGATCTCAGCCAGGGACTCCCGTTCGTCATCCAACAGGTCAGGGAGGTTAAATATGTGCCGGTGCGGTATCAGCAGGGTTTCAAAAGGCCACACCACCCAATAGGGCACTACAGCCAGCCAATCTTTGTTCTCTTCCACAACTCGCTCACCCAGGGTGCGCTCCCTATCCTCATAATCTAGAAGCAAGGGTATGTCGCGATCTTGATAATAAGCTCGTTGCCTAACATCCTCTTTGTTAGGTTCATTAGGTAAAAAGTCCCCAGCCCAAATCTGACCGTGAGGATGGGGATTCGAGCAGCCCATGATCTCGCCCTTATTTTCAAAGACCTGCACCCATTTGTAGGTGTTCCCGAGTTCAGCTACCTGAGCTGACCAGGTCTCGATCACCTGGCAGATTGCGGGTAGGTCCATCTCGGGCAAGGTCAGGTCATGGCGGGGAGAGAAGCACATCACCCGGCAGGTGCCCTCCACACCCTTGACTTTGAACAAGGGATCATCCTGAGCGTTTGTGGGCGGGGTCTCCGGCAGCAGGGCGGAAAAGTCATTGGTGAATACAAAGGTGCCTTCATAGTTTGGATTGACATTGCCCCCCGCCCGTTCGTTACCAGGACAGAGATAACAATTCGGGTCGTAGGGCTGGCGTTCTTCTGGCGGTTTTTTCTCCACCTGCCCCTGCCAGGGTCGTTTGGTGCGGTGAGGGGAGATCAAGACCCACTCACCGGTCAGCGGGTTGAAACGTCGGTGTGAGTGTTCAGCGGGATTAAATTTCTTCATAAAACCTCTTTCAAACTTTCATGAGCAGTTCTGATTCGCTCGAAGTACATTTTTTTATATTCACGATCGTAAGTCAAGAAACCGTTCACTTCGATTTCTACGTCCGTGGTCTGGGTATAGACTGCCCCGGAAAGTCCCATCTTGATCCAGGGTTTTAGCTGGTTTTCTAGTAGGTCGATATAAGCCGTCGTTATGGCTTCCCGTGCCTCAAATTTGCGATAACCGAAGGTCGCTCCAGGGTTCCAGACATGGCCTTCCAGCTTGAGGGCATAACCACCGAACTCGGACAGGATCACGCCCCGTCGTTCATCTGGCAATTCTGGTTTCAGTGCTCTAAAGTAGGTGTGGATGCTGCGGAAATCGCCGCCCCCCTGATCAAACCAACCCGAGGCGTGGTCTACCAGCCTGGTAGGGTCGTAAGCTTTCAGCCATTCAGCGACAGCATTGGAATCGAACTGCCCCCAGCCTTCGTTGAAAGGCACCCACATCCCCACACAGGCGAAATTATGGAGGTGGTCAACCATCTCCTGAAGTTCCTGGTAATAATCCTGGCGGGATTGTCGCTGGTCACGCCCCGCCCGCCAATACAGGTGATCATCCCTCCGAGAAAGCTTGCTGAAGATGACCGCCAATGTGGACAGGGCAGCGCCCACCGCTTTGCCGCCGTTGGGCATATCCTGCCAGACGATCAAGCCCAGGCGGTCACAGTCATAATAATATCGGGCTGGCTCCACCTTGACGTGCTTGCGGATCATATTGCATCCGATACTTTTTAGGAATTCAAGGTCATAACGCATGGCAAGTTCGCTTGGTGGGGTGAACAAGCCATCGGGCCAATAGCCTTGATCGAGGGGACCATAATGGAACAGCGGTCGGTTGTTTAAGCAAAGGCGCAGCTTACCCCGTTCGTCAGGTTCCATGCTGAACTTGCGCATCCCGAAATAACTCTGCACCTGGTCAATGACCTCCTTATCTTTCAGCAGCTTGATCTCCAGGTCATACAGTTGTGGATCATCAGGTGACCAAGAGCGCGGGTCAGGGAGTGTCAAGACCATACTTTCTTTGGGGAACCCGGATACTGTTCCAGCTACTGTTCCACTGTTCCGGGCGATTGCCTCGATCTGTATGTTCTCGAGGTTTCCAGTCAGATCTACCTCGATCTTTAAAGACTGCTGGTCGATATCCGGAGTAAGTTTCAAGCCGGTAATATAAGTCCTAGGAACTGGTTCAAGCCACACTGTCTGCCATATTCCGGAGACTGCTGTGTACCAGATGCTCTTGGGATTCAGCACCTGTTTGCCTCGATTGTTCCAATACTGGTCGGTCGGATCCCAAACTGCCAGGAGGAGCTCGTTGTCCCCATTGATTAGTACTTCTGTGATGTCGAAGGAAAATGGCAGGTTGCCGCCGCGGTGACTCCCGATCTTGGCTTGATTCACCCAAACTTGGGCTTCCCAATCCACTGCCCCAAAGTGCAGCAACAAACGCTGTCCTGCCCAGGTTTCGGGTACTGAGAAGGTTCGCCGGTACCACAGGGTTTGATCAGGTTCCAGGCTTTTTTTAACCCCGGAGAGGGCTGATTCCACCGGGTAGGGCACCAGGATCTTTCCCTCAAATTTTGCTTCCCGTTGAGTCTTCGGTGTGATGTCATAGTCCCATAGACCGTTGAGGTTCAACCAGGCGGGGCGTTCCATCTGGGGACGCGGGTATTCTCGCCAGGCGTTCTCGGGGGTCAATTCTCGGGTCCAGCGGGTGAAGACGTGACCTGGAACAGGTTTCCATTCCTCGCCCATCTCAATCATCTTTCCTGGCATCCCGGATGAAGGCCATGGGGATTAAGCTCACCAGTGTCGCGATCCCTGCGACCTGGAAGATCACCGGGGTGGGGATAAAGCCCTGCTGCCCGTCGATGAGGGTGGGGATGCCGAAACGGGCGGAGAGCCAGCCTCCGATTAACGGCCCCGGGACCATGGTGAAGGCTACTGTAAACAGGATGAAATACCCGGCGAACTGACCACGCTTATCCTCAGGGAAGAGGTCCTTCGTCCAGGCTCCGGTGCTGATCATCCAGGTTGACATGGCTGCGAGCCAAAGCACACCCGTTGCTGCCAATCCAACGAACGATTCCATCCATGAAAAAGCCACCAGCCCGATCATCTTGAGCAGGACTGCGCCAATTGCAAGGCGTTTACGCCCAATTCGATCCGCCAACACCCCGATCGGATAAGCCAGCATGATCCCGCCCACCAGGATGCAGACGAAGATGATCAGAGAAGCCTCCAGGGTGGGCAAGGCGAGGAAGTGGTTTAGGTAAATGATCAGGTAAGGGAAGAAGATCTGTTCTGCAATACCGTACAAGGTCAGGGTGAAAAGCAGCAAGAAAAAAGAATGGTTATTGCGTAAATTGTCGAGTCGAAAGGTATCTGCCAGTTGCTGCCAGTATGTTTTGGAGGGGGGGATTGGGTCAGGGTCTTCCCGTACCTGCCAGCCACCAATCAAGCCCAGGACAAAGACGCAGCTCCCAATTATATAGAAGAAGGTGAAATAGCCCCAGGCGTCGATAATAATGCCTGATGCGCCGTAAACGATCAGGATCGCCACCCAGGTCAGGATCTGCATGGTACCTACCACCCGGCCGCGGTTATCCTTCACGGTAACATCGGTGACATAGGCGTTTAGGGCAGCGTCATTGGCGGTAGACCCAAAGAAGGTCATCAGGCAGTCGAACAGGATCGCAGTACCGATTGCCAACCCGACTGGTTTGAGGTAGGCTGCGGTGGGGAAGATTGCAGTCAGGATGCCCCAGGCGAGGTAACCCAGCAGGATAAAAGGTTTGCGTTTCCCCCAGCGAGAGCGGGTCTGATCTGAGAGGGCACCCATGAGGATGGTGGTGACCGTGGCTGTCACGGCGCTGGCGGCGACCATCCAGGAAATCGGTCGCGGATCCGGGGTGATATTGTCATACATGAAGGTGTTAAAGTACTGGTTCTCTACTCCCCAGGCAAGCTGACCGGCAAAGCCTAAAAGGATCAAGGCCAACCAGGTAGATTTTGGCAAGGTGGTTTTTAGTTTGGTTTGGATTGGGTTGTTCAAGGGAGACTCCGGTGTGGGGAAGATTGATGGTCGAAAATTTAATTCCGGTAATACCATGGAAGGAGATTAAGTGAATTTGATTTTAATATTTTTCGAAATTTTACTATTTCAGCATCCTCCTTGTTTATTTGGATTCTTGGTACGAACGTAGACCGTCATTTGGGAGGAGCCTCGGTTCGCCCAAAGGTAGTAAGGGAGGAAGGTTAAAGGTTTTCCTTCCTGAGTCAAACCCTGTATCAGGTGGATGCCACCAAAGGTTTCCTCGCTAAACCGCGAACGGAGGCTGTGCGGGTCAAGTTCAGCCATAAAGATGTCTACATCGGGGTTGTCGAAACTTTCCAAGCAGTAAACAATCGGGCCTAGGGACACGGCTGCCTTGCCGCGAGTCGCTTTTACTTTGGGATGGGTGAACCGCAGCCTGATCAGCATCTCGAACTCGAGTTCCACCCGGTCGCCAGGCGACCAGGTCCGTTCGACAGGCAGGTACCAACTTTCCCCAGGATCATAACCGGATGCAGTCCTGCAAGGTGAGTGAGGTGCTGGTGGTGTCACAATCCAATCCTCGCCATTTACCCTGACCCTGACCCCACCACTCCAGCCAGGAATCCTCAGGTGCAGGCAAAACTTCCTGGGTTCATCTAAAAGCACTTCCAGCATAACTTCCCCCTTCCATGGCAGTCCCGATTCCATCCTGATCCCAGGTTGCTGATCAGGAGTCCACTCACACCCGATGTACTGCTGCACCCAAATATCGTGTCCCTGGAAGGAGAAGAGGTACTTGCCCAGGTCAGCCCAGGTCCGAGAGATATTGGATGGGCAACAGGGACATTTGAACCATGATCGCCGGTAGAGGTCTCCCCGACAAGACAGAGGATTGTTATACAGGTACGAGGTGCCATCCTGCCCCAAGCCGACCGCTGCCCCATTATAAAACTGCCATTCAGTAAGGTCAGCATACTTCGCCTCGCCCGTGATCCGTGCCATCTGCCAGTTCCAGAAGATCACACCCAGGGATGCGCAAGTCTCTGAATAGGAATAGAAGGGATCAAGCTCATAATCTCGCCCAAAGCCTTCGATATTTGGGAGCGCACCAACTCCGCCGGTTACATACATCCGTCGCATTACCATATGATCCCAAGCCCGGACCAATGCTTGGCGTAAAGTTTCATCCTCTCGCTCTAGGTAGAGCATAGCTGCTGCTGTCTCAAAATAAGCAAAGCGAACAGCATGCCCGACCGGTAGGGTTTGTTTCCGAACGGGTTTATGTTGTTGGAAGTATTTCCCGGTCGCCATATTTAGAAACCAGCGTTGATGTCCTAAGGGAGGTTTCTGGGAAAAGTTGTCTGTTGGAAGAGAGTAGCGTTCACTGTATTCGGGATGCTGTGCCAGGTAGGCGTTGATAGCCTCTGAGACCTGCTGGTTCCGTTGCCCAAACGATTTGTTTTTGGCAAGAATGTGGGTGATAAATGGCTTGATGCGACCGCGCTGTTCGATGAAGTGTTCCGCAAGGTTAAGGTAGGCTTGATCCTCAGTCACCCCATAGAGGCGGATGAGGGCGATTTCTATTTCCTGGTGCCCGGGTGTCCCTTGGGGTCCTAGGTTCAAAAAAGTATCGACCAGCAAATCCGCTGCCTTAATAGCAATTTGCAGCAGTGTCCTTTCGCCAGTGGCTTGAAAGTGGGAGGCTGCTGCTTCGATAAGGTGACCATGGCAGTATAACTCGTGCTCGATCTGAAGGTTTTGCCAGCGCAATTCGGGAAAGAAGAACTGGTTGTAGGTGTAGATGTATCCGTCTTCGGTCTGAGTCCTGCCTATCAGGTCAATAAATTCATCCATCAACTTTTTGAGTTTCAGAGAAGGGTGAGTGGCATAAGACCGAGCTGCGGCTTCCAGCCATTTGTAGGCATCCGAATCTGCGAAGAAAAAACCTAATCGGACGCCTTTAGCCTGGTCAGCGACCAGTCGAAAATTCTGGATACAGCCGGTTTTTTCCAATTGCTGCCATTGGTGAAAGACCGCCTCGGTGGCATTCATCTCCAGGCGGGGTGTCCAGAAAGGGTCTTTGATGATGGGGTTTGTTTTTAGGGATCGTTGCATAATATTAGAGTGTTTTGATTTTAGGGGAAAAGTTTATCTGGATAATAACACATCATAGGCTCATGGAATGTTTATATAGAGAATATATTCTTGTGATATCATTTCCTAATTCTATTTATCCTTGTTGATCGCGAAATTTGATTATTTGTCAATGAAAACGTGAAACCCCAAAATGACCGATGTCGATTAATATTTTGTAACATGTCTAGATTTGACGTTGGACTTATGATGTATTATAGTACTTATTTAGATGGATTTTCGGGAATATCATCATAATGAATCCTGAATTACAATTTTGGTTATTTGTTTTTATGGCTTCAATTCCCATCCTGGGAAATAATCCACCAAACAGATTTATAACTTATTCCAAACTACAGAGGAAAAATGGCAGAAAACGGAAAAAAAAGGATTTATCTGACTGATTTAGCCTATTACAACCAGTATTCTTCCTCCAACTTAACAATCCCTTTGAATATTGGTTATATCGGATCATACACACTAAAATTATTTCCTAATGAGGTCGAAGTAAAATTATTTAAGGATCCCAGAAAGCTGCTCGAAGCTTCCAGGGTGAAACCACCAGATGTCCTGGGATTGTCGTGTTATTATTGGAATTGGCATCTGGATATCCTACTTGCTGAACTGGTGAAGAAAATCAATCCGGATTGCGTTACCGTAATAGGTGGGCCTCAGGTTGATACCGATTTGGAAGAGCAACTTGATTTGTATCAATCCTTTAAAGGGTTCCTGGATTTCATGGTACTGAATGAAGGCGAGTTGGGATTTGCAGAACTGATTGGTCGACTGCTGTCGAATGGCAGCAGGGAGACACTGTTTACAGATGCCATTGATGGGTGTACATTTTATGTGGATGGGGACACAGCGGTTGAGGGGAAAAATATCGGTTTATCCCTTGATTTAGCCACTTTACCTTCTCCATTTACTACGGGTCTTCTGGATGATTTCTTGACTGCGGAATACATGCCTATTTTACAAGGCTCACGGATGTGTCCATATTCGTGCGCGTATTGTTGTTCTGGCAAGTTAAAGGGGAGGATCAGGATGTTTCCTGATGAGGTTGTGAAAGCGGATATTAAATACCTTGCTAAAAAGTATAGTGAATATTCTTATCGAACCCTTTATGTTTGTGATGAAAATTTTGGTATCAATAAACGTGACAGTGAGATTGCTGAATATTTGGTTGAGACAAGGGAAAGACTGGGATTCCCACGGCAGACTTTTTGTTATTTCGATAAGCGATTATCCGAAACCGTCAAGAAATCAGCGTTATTGTTCGCTGATATGAACTCAGGTGGTTTACAGTTGGCTTTCCAAACCTTTAATGCTGATGCGCTGAAAGCAGTTAAAAGAAAAAACATGTCTGTTGAGGATCTGAAAGATGCAATATACTGGGCAAAAGAAAACGGTCTTACGACTTCCTCAGACCTTATCTTTGGATTGCCGCGTGAAACAAAAGTGACATTTTTAGATTCCTTAGAATTTATCATGCAGGCAAAAATTGATCGCGCTCTTATATTTAATTTGCTAATCCTAAAAGGCCAGGAATTAAACAGGAAGGAACAAAGAGAAAAATTTGGTTTAATAACGAAATTCAGACCATCCTACGGATCTGGTTATGACTTGATCGAAAACCAGTTTGTCTGTGAAAGTGAGGAGATTGTCACATCATCATCCCATTTCTCTTTTGATGATTTCATGTACATAAGGAAAATCATGCTATTTTTCTATGTCGTAAACCAAGTGGAATATTTCAAAAAAGTATTTACTTTCCTTGTGGATCAAAACCAGATGACAATTCCCATATTCGATTCACTCAGCAACCCAGCTCAAGAAATTAAAGATATTGATGGATATTCAAGTTTCATGGAGGAATTTTTAATGGATGCGGATGCAGAACTGTATGGTACCCATGAGGGGGTATGTACTCATCTCGGGGATTTATACATCAGGAATGGTAATCAGGTTGCTTCCCCAATTCGACTGAATTTCCATTTCACAGCACGCCTGATTTACCAGGAAAATTGGTTCAAGAAGATGTTAAAAAAGATCTTAAAGGAGATAAGCTGGAGCGACGAAGCTTCAATCGTTTTAGATGATCTAATTGAAATATCAGAAAAAGAATGGATAAATTTTGAAGATCCCTACCGCAGTAAAAGCATCATTGTTTCAGCAGAGACCCTGGACTACCTAAATATCCCAAGGCCAGAATCAACAGCCGCGAAATTTAGGTATAAGATGAGTCTTTCAGATCCACAACGGAAGATTATTGAAAGTTTTAACAAGCAATTCTCAATAGGAGAAGACCTTTATTATTATAACGTCTTAGATTATATTCATCCTCGAAAATACCTGCGTTATGAAGGTATCGAAGTTGAGCCCTTTATGGAATAAGGTTGTACTTTTGAAGTTTTTTTTCCGTAGGGTCTGTGTTTTTCATTTGCCTTCGTTCATTTTTGAATAGAGAGTTTCAAGGGTTATGGTTGTTATGGTTGTTATGGTTATTGAAAGGCCATTTTTTCTCATCAACCATGTGCTGTTAATTCTCTAACAAGCTCGACGCAATCCAGGAAGAATGGAAAAAAAACAACAATCCTATCGTAGAAATTAAGTGGAAGTAAAAGACCAGAAGTATTTGTAATTTACATTTACAGGAATTAGTATGAAAACTGTGACAACTAAAAGAAAAAATCGGATTTACCTGGCTGATTTTGCTTATTTCAACCAGTATTCTACGTCGATGTTAACCATCCCTTTGAATGTGGGATATATCGCTTCCTATGCTTTGAAATTATTCCCGAATGATATTGAGATATCCCTGTTTAAAGACCCTCGGGAATTGCTCCAGGCTTGCAGGGTTGCCCCAGCTGATTTGTTGGGGATGTCCTGCTATTACTGGAACTGGCACCTGGACATCTTGATCGCTGACATGGTCAAGAGGATGAGCCCGGATTGTGTTACTGTTATCGGGGGACCGCAGATAGACACCGACATGGACGAACAGCTAGACCTGTACAAGTCCTTCAAAGGTTCACTGGATTTCATGGTGGTAAATGAAGGCGAATTGGGTTTTGCCAAGATTCTCGAACGGCTTATAAGCAATTCCCGAGATGGCCTTTTTCAAGCGCCTGTCGATGGTTGCACGTTCTTTGTGAATGGGGATACGGCAGTTGAGGGGAAAAACATCGGCCTGTCACTGAATTTAGAAACGCTCCCCTCACCATTTACCCAGGGTCTACTGGATAAATTTCTGACCGAAGCCTATATGCCCATGATCCAGGGTTCAAGAATGTGTCCATACTCCTGCGCGTATTGTTGCTCGGGGAAGTTGAAAGGGAAGATCAGGATGTTTCCGGACGATGTTGTAGAGGCGGATATCGAATATATCGCCAGGAAGTATAGCAATTACCCTCACCGGATATTGTATATCACGGATGAAAATTTCGGTATCAACAAGCGGGACAGCAACATCGCTGAATATTTGGTTTGTGCCAATCAACAACTCGGTTACCCACAGCAGACGTATTGTTATTTCGATAAAAGACTGACGGATACGATAAAGAAATCAGCCCTGGCTTTTGGGGATATGAATTCAGGCGGCCTGCAACTGGCGTTCCAGTCCTTCAATTCCGATGCGCTGAAAGCCGTTAAGCGCAGGAACATGTCTGACGAACAGATAAAAGAAGCAGTGCAATGGGCGCATTCGAACGGTCTCAAAACCTCGTCAGAGCTGATTTTCGGCCTGCCCTACGAGACGAAAGAGTCCTTCCTGGACGCGTTGGAATTTATCATGAAATTAAAAATTGATACCATTGCGGCGCATAATCTGTTCTTGCTGAAGGGAATTGAATTAAACAGGAAGCCAGAAAGGGAAAAATTCGGCTTGTCTACAAAATTCCGGCCTTCCTTTGCCTCTGCTTATGATTGTATCGAGGATGAATTCGTTTGTGAAACAGAAGAAGTAGTTATATCATCGAGCCACTTCTCGTTTGATGATTTCATGGACATCCGGAAAATATCCCTGGTGTTCTACGTCATCAACATGCTGGAGTATTACAAGCGGGTGTTTAACTTCC
>CAZTJD010000056.1:9478-24393 GCA_964613985.1 uncultured Anaerolineales bacterium | reverse complement strand
GTGGTTTTAATATCTGATATTTTTCTCCTTCTAGGAAGTCTGGACAGAATACTACATTAGAATCTATTGAGCTGATGCCGTAAACACCCAAAATGTTGCACAGAACCATACGATTTCGTGATAATCACTGCCCACGACGAGATAATATTCCCCTTCTTCATCAAGCGTGACTGTCCATTTTTCATAGTCTGACGTGTATTATAAAGGATAGGAGGTCCAAATGGCTGTTGGACCCACTGACCAGGTTCACTTTACTGATCCAGCAAATACTGATAGGTCTTGCCATCCAGCATTTGACCTACCCAAAATTTTAAGCCCTTTTTGTCGGTCAGGTTATGAAAGATGTGGTTATATTTACCCATGGACACCTCGGTCGGTCCTTCTACAATGCACTCCTTTCCATCGAAGGTGACTTCAAAAATGACCTCCAAAGGTTCAAGGGATGGAGCAGCGGCAGGTTCAGGGGTGTTCGAGGCTACAGGGATGGTGCCTTTGAGGGTGTAGGTCCCATCGTTGCTTTCCCCTCCACCGCCAACGACCTTGCACCAGTGGAATTCGTAACTCTCAGTTGCCTTCGCTGACGAGACACCTACCAGGGTTGGGATGACCAGGATGGCGACCAACACCAGGATAGTGATGTATTTGTGTTTGGTTTTCATTGCAAAGGCGGTTGTCATGCTTCAAATTCAACCATATCCTCTACCAGGATTATCTATATAAACACCTCGGTTATGGAGAGCGCAGACACCTGCATGGGTCGGTTGGTACTGCCCTTGAGAGGCTTTACCAGGGATCATTAGACGAGATGGCAGTTCAAATTGCGCATCACTTTTACCAGGCAAGAGATCACAAGCGAGCATTTCAATACTATACAATGGCTGGCGAGCGAGATGCCAGATTAGATGAGAATGGGGAGGCGATCAAACATTACACCGTCGCATTAAATGTAGCTGAGATGGTGACACCAGATCCACTTGTTCTGGCTAAGTTACTTCGTGGTCGAGGCTTGGCATACGGTAGGCTAGGAGAATTCATCCAAGCTATTTGAGATCACAGAACTGTACTTCAAATAGCTAATGAGTCCGGCGATCAGAAAGTGGCTTGGCGAGCCAATTTCGACCTTGGAAAGCTATGGGCTTCAAGGGATTACAATCGTGCTCGGGATTATTTTATCGCCTCGCTTGATCTTGCCCGAAAAATCAATGAACCACACCTGCGTGCCACCAGCCTTTACTGGATAGGCAACTGGCATGCAAATCATGAAAATCCCCAAATGGCTAGAAAGAATCATGAAGAAGCCTTAAAAATTTTCGAAGATCTTGGTAAACAGAGCAACTTGGCGAATACTCTCGATCTGCTGGCACTTGCCAATATGCTGGGTGCCGATCTTCCCACCAGTGTCACTCATTTCAATCGCGCTATCCTCCTTTTCCGGGAATTGAATGACCGCCCCCGGCTCTCTTCATGCCTGCTAGGACGTGCAAACACATTGGTATCATTGGTATGGTTGGCGTTAGTCGCTCCCACCCCACCTCCTGATGCAATATGTGACTGTAATGAAGGTCTCCGTATTGCAAGAGAGATCCATTTAGCTTCAGAAGAAACATGGGGATTGTATTCCTTGGGGCTGCTCCA
Organism: uncultured Anaerolineales bacterium; assembly: GCA_964613985.1. GTDB lineage: Bacteria > Chloroflexota > Anaerolineae > Anaerolineales > UBA11858 > CAZTJD01. The sequence continues at coordinate 22,758 of CAZTJD010000056.1, read as the reverse complement.
CATTATCCATGGTCATTTTGGAAATGCCTTGGAGTTTATAGGTAAGGGATTGAGTATCGCTACCGGAATCGGACATCGCGAATACGAGGTCGGCAATCGCTTTTCCTTAGGCATCTTGTATACCGAGTTATTTTCCCTCGATCTTGCTCAAGGGCAACTTGAAAGGGCGCTTGCCCTGGCAGGAGAATTACGATCCCAAACCTGGTTACACATCGTTAATGGAGCTCTTGCTGCCGTCAGTATGATAGAAAACGACCAGGAAGCTACCCGAAGTTATCTGGAGACAGCGACCTCGCCTCAAGCTCCCATGGATACCCTGGGAAGGCGCTACTGTTGGGTGCGCCAGGCAGAACTGGCACTTATGCAGGGTGATCCTGAATACGCTTTGGAGATTACGGAGCGCCTGATCGCATCAGCTCCTAGTATGTCACCCGGACGCGTTATAAGTTATCTTTGGATGCTCAAAGGGGATGCCTTGACAGTCCTCAGCCGTTATGAAGAGGCGCTGACTTTTTACGAGGTAGCTCTTGATCATGCCCAAGTAACGGGTGAACATTTTCTGCTTTGGCGAATCCACGCTGCTCTCAGTCATATTAATCAAACCATGGGTAACCTGGATGCTGCTAATCGAGAAATTTCCCGGGCACGAGCGGAAATCGATGAGCTTAGCGCTACCATTCCTGACCAGGTTCTAAGGGACACATTCCGTCAAGGTGCTGCTGGCACAATAAACTTGAGAACTCTCCAAGGCTGATGTAATAGAACTTGGATATGGGGATCATCGCTTTGGATTCCGGCAATAGTTTAATGTTTCGATTTTCAGCTGATTATTGAAGTCATCGCTCCTATTTTATTTGGGAAGAGGTTTACAATTGGGCTGGGAAAAAGGACGTGGAACGTTCAAGTTAGCGTTCCAATGAAGATCGTTGGAACGAGACGAAAAGAGGGAAAAATTGTTGGACGAAAGGAAGGGGGGGTAGAACTTTGGAACGAGTGTAGTAAGTTGTGTAGTTGCGTTCCGGCTTGGGGATGTCTCCTCGTAATTTCTATTGGACTAAATTGTACCTTCCTTTACCTTCTTCGCCGCTTCAAATCCAGCTTCTAAGGCTGCATGGTTGATCTCTTCGGTTCCCTTTGGGGCCCGGGCGGCGATGGCTTTGGATATGGCCTCCTTGCTTACAATCCCGGTGAGCCCCACCAGAATACCCAGGGCAACGGTGTTGGCGGTGATGGCGCGGCCAGTGGTCTCCCTGGAGATCGAGGTAATAGGCAGCCTGATGGCATCAGGGCGGGATACCTCAGCAACATTGTCAGCATCTACAATGAGTGTGCCATCTTTTTTAAACTCTGGAGCAAACTTGTTATAAGCTTCCTGGCTTAGGGTAATCAGAATGTCAGCATCGATCACTTCGGGGAAATCGATCCGTTCATTGGATATGATCACTTCGGACTTGCTGGCACCGCCACGGGCTTCAGGACCGTAGCTTTGGGATTGGACTACCTGCATACCATCGTAAATGGCGGCAGCCTCCGCCAGGATGATGCCTGCCAGGATCATACCCTGACCGCCCTCACCGGCAAGACGGACTTCGGTTCGAGTGTGTGTTCTGGTTATTTCCATCTCATTTACTCTCTCTCGCCCGGGCAATGACCTCATCGTATAACTTGGTGTACTCCACCCGCTGATCGTTGGTGTGCAGAACGCCACGCATGATCTTGTTGTTGGAAGCCTGTTCTTTTTCTGACATTTTGTTATAGGTGCGGATCGAGATGCTGTTTTTCTGTAAAGAGCGCATCATGTCTGCAGCGGTACCCTTCTTGTTCAACCTGCCATAGGTGGTGTGGCAGTAGCTAACCGCCTCGACCACGCTGAAGCCATCGCGGTCAATAGCGTCCCTGATGTATTTATCCAGCTCCAGGGCGTGAAAAACGGTACTGCGGGCGACATAGGTAGCACCAGCAGCGATTGCTAAATCGGTGATGGGGAAAGATGGCTCGATGTTTCCATAACGGGAGGTAGCAGTCAGGTCACCGATCGGGGTGGTCGGACTGTATTGACCGCCGGTCATACCGTAGATGCTGTTGTTGACGATGATGGCCGTAATGCCAATGTTGCGACGAGCTGCGTGGATGAAATGGTTACCACCAATCGCCAGTGCATCCCCATCACCCATGATCGTAATGACCTTGAGGTCAGGTCGAGCCACCTTTAAGCCAGTAGCAAAAGCGAGGGCACGACCGTGGGTGGTATGCAGGGTGTTGTAGTCCATATATACTGGCATACGCGCCGTGCAGCCAATGCCAGATACCAGGGCGACCTGGTCGTTGCTCAGTTCAAGGTGGTCGATTGCCCGGATAAGCGCACCCATAACCACGCCGATACCGCAGCCAGCACACCAGATAGTGGGGAATTTTTTGTTCTTGCGAAGGTTGTGTAAGGTCTGGCTGGATTCAAACCAGTCTTCTTTAGGGATGACAACTTCTTGAGGATAGACTTGGTGGGTCTTGTAGATATGTTCTGACATGGCATCATTCCTTCAGGGCATCGAGGATCATCGCCGGCGTGACCATTTCACCATTGATGCGGTTCACACGGGTTACTTTTTCCCGGCCGATCAGACGTTCGACCTCAGCGGCAATATGACCCTGGTTCATCTCGGGGATGACGATTCGATTAACCCGCTCCGCCAAGGCTTCGACCTGGGTTTCGGCGAAAGGCCACAGGGTGAGAAGGTTGAGTGAATCAACAACCATACCTTGAGCTCGGGCCTCATAGAGCGCGTGACGGGCACTACGGGCAGAGGCACCGTAAGCAATAATGCCGAGTTTTGCCCCTGATTGGTTTTCCTCTTCCGTCATCACAATCTCATCCAGGTGATCAGTAATTTTGCGTTTCATACGCTCAAGCCAGGCATCAATCTCGTCCAGTCGCTGGGTGGGGAAGCCGCTTTCGTCATGGTATAAGCCGGTAACATGGTAACGATAGCCGGTCCCGAAGCTGGCAAGAGGGGGTACATCCCCATCTTGGTTGCTGTAGGGTTTGTAATCCTCCGGAGATTTATCAACCTTCCTTTCGAATATCTCGATCGTATTGAAATTGGGTAATTCTACCGGTTCGCGCATATGCCCGATGGTCTCTTCGGTGAGTAGGATGACAGGGATGCGGAATTTTTCCGAGAGGTAGAAAGCCTTGACGGTCAAGTCAAAAGCCTGGCGCACGGTGGTGGGGGAGAGGGCAATGATGGGATGGTCGCCATGGGTACCCCAACGGGCTTGCATAACATCCGCTTGCGACGCGGTCGTAGGCAGGCCGGTGGAAGGTCCCAGCCGCTGAACATTAACGATGACACAGGGAATTTCAGTCATTACAGCATAACCGATATTCTCCTGCATCAAGGAGAAGCCGGGACCGCTGGTGGCGGTCATTGATTTCAAGCCTCCGAGTGAAGCGCCGATAATGGCTGCCATGCTTGATATTTCATCCTCCATCTGGATGAATTTTCCACCCACTTTGGGCAACTCGCTAGATAGGATTTCCGCAATTTCGGTCGATGGGGTTATTGGGTAGCCAGCGAAGAAACGGCAACCGGAAGCAAGAGCTCCTAGGCCGATAGCTTCATTGCCTTGCATTAGTTTAAGCGTCATCGAATTCCTCCCTAATCTAATCGCCTGACGACAATAGCCAGGTCAGGACAGTGGGTGTCACAGAAGTGACAGCCGGTACATTTCTCTGGAGCTACGACTAAAGGTCGGTGAATGGTTTCATCAAAGGCAAGCACACCAGTTGGACAAAATTCGACACAGATGCGGCAGCCTTTACACCAGTTCGGGTAAAGAAAAACCTCTCCGCGCGGACCTTTTTGAGCCTGGTGAGAAACTGATTTTGTTTCTGTTTTGATGTTCATATTTTCCTTAGATAGGATCTAGATGCCTGAAGGAATAGATAACTAAAAAATATTGAATGTCCAATCGTTGTCAGTTTTTCGGTGCAGGCTTTTATGATCAATCTGCATTTTCAACTTTTATTTTCGTTCTCCGTTCCTATAAATGAGAAGTAAGGTAGTTTCTGAGGTATTTTAATGTCTCATAGTCCTTTAAGTTTAACGCATTATTCAATAGGATTGACAACATTTTATACTTTTAAGAGTAAAATAGTAGGGTAAAAGGTCATTATTCAAGGGTTACTTCTATACCAGCAGTGGTACAATTTCCTCACCCTATGATTCAAAAAATACTACTGGATACCGACATTGGCAGTGACATTGATGATGCTGTGTGCCTCGCTTACCTGTTAGCGCACCCCGACTGCGAATTAATGGGGATAACCACAGTAACCGGAGAAGGAGAGCAAAGGGCTCAGTTGGTATCGGCTTTGTGTGAAAATGCAGGGGTGGTGGTCCCTATCTATGTCGGTGCCCAGGAACCCCTGTTGGTTGAACAACGCCAGCCAAACGCGCCTCAAAAATCAGCATTAACGACCTGGAAGCATAAAAATGATTTTCCACAAGGAGAGGCGATAGGTTTCTTACAAAACACAATCCAAAACAACCCTGGAGAGGTGGTTTTACTCACTATTGGTCCCCTGACAAATGCAGCCCTACTGTTCAAGGTCAATCCGGGAATCTCTACGCTGCTTAAAGGCTTGGTTATGATGTGCGGAGTCTTCGAGAAAGATGGTGTAGAGTGGAATGCGATGCTGGACCCGCATGCCACAGCCATCGTTTATGAGACAGAGGTTTCCCACCACCGCTCTATTGGTTTGGATGTGACCAGGCAGGTCACAATGCCAGCTGAGGAGGTACGGAAGCGTTTCCAAAACCCGATTCTACGACCTGTGCTTGATTTTGCAGAAGTGTGGTTCGAGGAAAAGGAAGTGATCACCTTTCACGACCCATTAGCTGCTGCTACGATTTTCCAAGATGGCATCTGCCAATTCAAACGCGGCAAAGTTGAGGTTGAACTATGTGAACAAGAGATGTTGGGGAAGACTCGCTGGGAGTCAAATGTGGATGGACCTCATGAAATTGCCAGTACTGTAAATCCCGAACGTTTCTTTGATCATTTCTTCAGGATTTTATCCTGACCAAGATCCAGGTTATAGATTATAAATTGCATATGGTCAGGGGGAAGATTCCCTACAATGTTCACTGGTAGAAAAAACACCCCCTGAAATTCTTTATAGTGAGGAGTACCTAATGGGTATTGAAGAACCTTTTCCTGAACTATAAGAACTTCTCGATGGTATTGGGATAGCTGGGCGGCGAATTTCGGAGATCGATGCAAGTGAAGGCGCAGTTGCAAACATTTATGTTTGGCAGGTGGAGATGGTGCCTTGTTCGAAGCCCTGGACGTTCAACGTCCCGATGATAAGATGCACAGGCTGGAAGAGGGCTTTACCCTGGATTAGTGGTTAGGCAATGGAGAATGATTTTCGGTTAACAAGGTTTTCATGGTGGAAGTATAATTAATAATGACCAGTGACCAGGAACAAGGTAAAAATGACCAGGTATAAATGATTTGGAAATTGTTATTGGATTTATAGGTGTTTTTTCGGTGCCAAACAGTGTTTCGAATAACAGGCCGGTAGTCTTTCTATCATTAATAATCGAAGTCTTATCTGCAGTTCGTTGAGTTTTTTCCAGCAAACTGCCAAGCCAAACTTCTTTCGGCCATCATCCTGAATGAAGCAAAGTGGAATGAAGGATCTCTATCATATTTTTATGTGAACCTTGTCATCTGGTTAAATACCCCAAGCTAATTATTTATCTTGGACAAACTCCAAGGTTCTTAGGTCAAAACATTTTTAATTTATTTTTCCAGGAGTATGCAATGGTACTTGCCGAACCTGAAACAAATGTCTATACAATTAAACAGCCCAAAGCGCTTTCAAAACGCATCCGGTGGCTGCGAGATTATTATTTCCAGGGAGTCGATCGCTCCTGGAACAATGAATATACCGTCTGGACGACAGGTACGCCCTGGGATTTCCAGTATGAAGAAGTCAGTTTCCACATTGTCCCGGAAACCTATGCCTTCCTTCAAACCTTTCGCGCCTCATATAAGCAGACAGCGCAAAAAGTAGGACTTCCTGTTGAATTCTGGACCTGGAGTCTTCCGGAGCGTCGAGCCTGGTTTACTAGGGAGGTGATGGTCAAATATCTACCCCAGGAAATCTTGCCGGGAGACCTGCTTGCTGGAGCACGATTTAACGTCATGACTTCTACCTGCTTCACCAAGAAGCAAGCCAAAACTTACCTGAATCGAATCCAGGGGAAAAACGGAGCACGCCAGGCTTTGTTGTGGTTCCATAATCACGGATATGGCAATGCTGGGGCAACCAGCGGGCATCTCATCCCTGACTACGGTCGCGTTTTACAGATCGGTTGGAAGGGTATATATGCTGAAATCCTGGACTTTTATAACAAAGTTTCAAAAGAAGACCGTGACGGTTCAAAGGGCGCCCAACTAAGAGCAATGCTCACTGCTGCGACGATGCCACGACAGCTCGCAGGCCGTTATGGTGAGGTTTGTACGGAATTAGCGGTTAAAGAAGGTGATCTGAATCGGCAGAGAGAACTCGAGATGATGGCCGAAATGCTGAGCCGAATCCCTTGGGAACCTCCAGAAACTTTCTGGGAAGCGGTGCAGAGCCTTTGGTTGACTCATATGCTGGTCATAGCGGATGAGAATTATCCCGGACCTGGCACCTCCTTTGGGCGGATCGATCAATACCTATATCCATTTTGGGAGAAATCCATCGCAGAGGGGATGGACCGGGAGTTTGCTAAGGATATATTGAAATGCTTCTGGATCCACTGCAACACGGCTTACGACGGAATGATTCGTACCGGCGGAAACCAGGGGATAACTGCTGGTTTTGGACAATTATTGACCCTTTCAGGGATGGGACCGGTCGGTAAAGACCTGACCAACGATTTGACTTACGCTATCCTGGAGGTCATTGACGATATGTCGCCTATTCTGGAACCCAAACCCAACGTCCGACTTCACCAGGATTCACCGGATAAGCTGCTTGACAAAATCGTTGACATGATTGCCGATAGCCAGGGTTCCCCCTTCCTATTAAATTTTGATGAACGGTCTATGGCAGGTTTGATGTTGCAGGCCCGTCGGGCAGGGGTGGAGCACCTGATTAACGCGGCAAATGTTCATGAATACGCCCCAGTAGGCTGTCTGGAGAACACCATGGTGGGGAATGACCGCTCAGGGACCGTGGATGCCAACCTCAACCTGCTTAAAGCGGTCGAACTGGCATTGACCGGTGGATTTGACTTGTTGCCTTATACAGATCCAATGACGGGAAAAACCGAAAAATCCCGTCGCTGGGGCCCAGATACTGGTGACCCTATAAAATTCAACAGCTGGGAGCAGTTTTGGGAAGCCTATGCAACTCAAACCCGATATATCGTAAAGAAAATCGTTGATCTCTATGAAATGACGGAATCAGTCCGGGCAGCATTCTCACCTACTCCTTACACTTCCTGCCTGGTCAAGGGCTGTGCTGAACGGGGGCTGGATGTAACCCGGGGCGGTGCTGAGTTGGGCTTCGTGACGATTGAAGCGGTGACATATGCCACGACGGTCGACTCCTTGTTGGCGATCAAGTATCTGGTTTTCGATGAACAGATCTGCACTATGGATGAACTGGTCCAGGCGTTGCGGGATAACTGGGAAGGACATGAAATCCTTCAAGCCCAGGCACGGTTCAAAGCACCCAAGTATGGCAGAGATGACGACCAGGCGGACGTGTTGGGATTGCAACTTATGGAGTTGTGGGCAGAAGAGACCTGGAAACATAGAACTAAATCAACAGGACGACAATTTCGTCCGGGGATGCTGAGCTGGAATTACTGGGTAGCGGACAGCTTCGTCCTACCTGCCAGCGCCGATGGTCGACCGAGAGGAAAATTCTTAAGCAATGCTTTATGCCCTTCCAGCGGTGCGGATGTCCATGGACCAACAGCGAACGTAAATTCCGTGGGCAAGGTCATAGGTGGCAAGGCGAAAAACGGGGATGGGGATTGGGGTGAATATCTAAACTTGTTGCCGAATGGGGGCAGTCACACCATGTCTTTCAGTCCCTCCCTTATTCGCGACCCGGAACATAAGGAGAAGTTTAAAGGTTTCTTACGCGGCTACATTGAAAATGGCGGGACTGCTTTACAGGTCAATATGATCAATGCTGATATTCTGCGCGATGCCCAGAAGCATCCGGAAAACTACCGCCACTTATTGGTGCGGGTGACGGGATATAATGCCTATTTCACCAGCATTGGTAAAGAACTGCAGGATGAGATCATCGCCCGGGAGAGCCATAGGATCTAGCCAATGGGCGATCTGACCGGCACCTATCTTCATGTGCAGCGGATGTCTACTGAAGATGGTCCGGGCATCCGGACCACGGTCTTCCTCAAGGGATGCTTGTTACGGTGCAGCTGGTGTCACAATCCGGAAAGCCTGCTGCGGGAGCCACAAGTTCAACGTGTGGAGACCCACTGCCTTCAATGTGGAAGCTGCATGGATGCCTGCCCACGCAACTGCATCCAACCAGGAGGAGATTTTATTTTCATCAACCGTGAATGCTGTGACGGCTGTGGTCTTTGTGTGGAAGCCTGTCCATCAGGGGCGATGGAGATGCTGGGCACTGAGGTGACAGCAAACGCCTTGTTTGATGAAGTAATTAAAGATATCAGCTATTATCAGCAATCCGGGGGAGGGGTGACTCTATCGGGTGGGGAACCAGCTCTCCAGGCTGACTTTTGCGCAGCGTTGATGGAACAGTTGCGGGCTGCCGGGATTCATACCGCCCTGGATACCTGCGGGATGACCTCCTGGACAAACCTTGCGAAAATATTGCCTCACACGGACCTCGTGCTGTATGACTTGAAGGAAATAGATCCTGACCGCCATAAAAGATTTACCGGGCAGTCAAACCAGGTGATTTTAGCGAACCTGATTCATATACGGGATGTTATCCAGGCGGGAAGCATGGATATTCAGCTCTGGGTGCGCACCCCGCTCATTCCAGATGCGACTGCTACCCTAGAGAATTTGTCTGGGATTGGTGCTTACCTTGCTTACCAGCTGGAAGATACCGTGGCACGATGGGAGCTCCCTGCTTTTAACAACCTCTGCCGGGACAAATATCGGCGCTTGGGAATGGAATGGGCTTATGCAGATACTCCTTTATTGACACAGGGTGAAATAGATCAGTTTGAGGCTTGGGCACAAAAAGCAGGATTACCTCCGGAACGAGTAATGGCAACGGGTGTAGCACGAGTGAGTTGAAGGAGAACACAAAATGAGTGATGATCAAAAATTGGTCCACAAATTTACTGAGGCGGACATTCGAGATCTTGATGTAGAACTAAAAGTAGGTTTACTGGCAACCGTGAATGAACAAGGGATGCCTCACCTTACGATGGTCTCCTCCCTGCGCCCTTACTCTGAGATCGGTCTCGTTTTCGGACAATTTACGGAAGGTTTAAGTAAAAGTTTCATTCGCGCGAATCCAAAGGTGGGATTCCTGATCCTATCCCTTGACAAGCAAGTTTGGCGTGGGACAGCCGTTTTCACTCACACAGCGAAAGAAGGACCGGAATTTGAGAACTACAACAACCTGCCCATGTTTCGCTATAATGCTTATTTTGGCGTGCACACCGTTTATTACCTGGACCTTGTTGCGACTATGCCTCGTAAACCTCTACCAATGGGTCAGGTGGTTCTCGCCGCATTAAGTACTATCTTCGCCCGGACATTGGGAAAACGGCCGGTGCAAGAACAAGTTCTCAATCCTTGGGTGCGGGGACTCTTCAATAAGCTGGATAATCTAAAGTTCCTGAGCTATATCCGGGAGGATGGTTACCCGGTCGTGATTCCAGCTATTCAGTCACAGGTCTTTAACAGTCAATGGGTGATCTTCTCTACACGGTATCTTGGAGAAGAGCTGGCACGGATCCCTTCTGGGATATCCATGGCTGTTTTTGGCATGTCTTTTGATATGGAAGATGTATTGCTGCGGGGAGTATTCCATGGAATAGAGCGGGTAGGTGGACTTCGCTGTGGATTGGTAAAAATAAACTGGATGTACAACTCCATGCCCCCCAAGCCCCAGCAGGTATACCCCCCAATTAAGGTCAGAGCAGTTCGCGAATTCTGATGATGTCAAGACCAGATATATAGATTGAAAACGATGTCTCATGTGATCCCATGACACAATTTCGTTTGTTATTCGGAAACATTAAGCAAAGGCCTTGGTTGGCAGAGTTTTTGTCTGCACTGGCGGGATTCGCATATTTCATCCAGTCATGGAATTACAGCCACACCAGGGATTCAGTTCTGGATGAGGGCTTATACCTGCTTAAGGGGTATTTATTCCTGACTGGTAAATACCAACCTTTTCAAGCCAATGGTGTCGAGACAAACCATATGCCCCTTTCTTTTTTGATTCCAGGATTTTTCCAATATGTCTTTGGTCCAGGTCTGCGAACAGGAAGGTGCTATGCAATTTCGATCAGCTTGCTATTCTTCCTTGGAACCTGGCTATTAATCCGCAGACTGGGTGGGCGTTGGTGGGCAGCATTGGTCACCTGGACCCTGGTGATGAACCCCATGATGATCAAGGTTTACAGTTTGGCTATCTCCCAGGGATTGGTTGCTTGCTTGCTGGTGTGGATTATATTTTTTGTGGTCGGAGATGATCGCCATCTCTGGCAGGTACTTTTGGGTTCCTTCTTGGCAGGGATTTTACTGATGACGCGCCTCAACATGTCGCCCGTCTTACCCTTTTTGTTGGTCTATATTTTTTGGCGATATGGTTTTCGACTTGGCATGTGGGCAGCAATCATTGGTTTTATCCCCGTCCTTTGGGGTCATGTCATGTATTATCCAGAGATCATGGTCTTATGGGCAAAGTGGTTTCCACAAGAAATCACACCGTTCCTTTCGCAGTGGCGTTTCAATGGCATGGAACAAATACCAGATGCAATGATCACCCCCACTATTCGAATAAAGGCTTTTTTCCAGGGATTCTCTCTCCATGCCTTTGCATGGTTAGGGGTTTTGGTGAGCTGGATTTTATGGCCCCAAGAATGGAAAAAGCAATCGAAGCATACTGCTATCTTCTTCTCCACTCTCTATGTTTTTTTATTTGCATTACATGCCTGGGCAACTTTAGGTGGAACGCATTGTGTATTTTGTTTCTCCTGGTATCAATATTTTTTCGAGATATTTGCTATCTTGATAATTGTGGTCACTTGTCGTATGTGGCGCTGGTCACTGACTCCTTTGCGTAAAGGGATTGCCAGGAGTTTCACCGTACTTATACTAGTTGTATTGATCTTAGGAAGTGCATTTGGAGTGAATAGGACCTTTCCTGCAGGCTTGGATAACTGGGTTACGTACCTGAAGATGATTCGTGTGCCGCGATTTGTGAGCGGACGGTTCCAATCAGGTCAAATTGAATTATGGGGTTTGATTGCCAATAAGTTTGGGTTGCTGTCAAGATATCCATATCAACAAGCCTATCAGGTGGTTGCAGACTGGCTAAGTGCTTTGGTTGTTTTTGTTTTCAGCGGAATTTTCCTCTTTTTTATCTGGTGGATTGCTGGGAAGTTGCATAAAAGGGGATCTTTCAATAGATATTTAGGTACCCATCAGGATCGTAGTGCATTGGCACTGGTGATAATCTTGCTCTCAGTTTGGTTGTTAACACCAATGGGATTGTTAGGGAGCAACATTGATTATTATGATTGTGATTTTAATATCATAAATTCCTATGAAACTGCAGGAAGAAAGCTTTCTGATCAAATTCCTCCAGATGTAAAGGTATTTTGGTGGGGAGGGGATACCCAGTCGGTTCTGCTTTATCTACAAGATGTTAGTTTTTTCCCAGCCTTGTTTAACGCTAATTTTTCCAAGAGAGAGGGTGATCCAGTAGAATTGGAAAAGTATGGTTTATGGAATGACGAATTATTCCAGCAATGGGCAGGGGAAGCAGATGTCTTCCTGATTGAGAGTCGTACTTTCACAGGCTGGCTGGAAGATTACTTGACAACAGGTCAATTCAACGAGTTGGAACCGACTGGGGAAATTGGCTGCAGAGGGGGAACGAGCTTACACGTTTACATGAGGGAACCCTAAGGTATAACTGATTTGCTGGAGTTGTGAACATTCATTTCATCCACATCAACCAGCCAGTAATAACCGTTGACCATCGACGAGGAGCGCGTTGAAAAACCAGGTTGAAAATGCAATCTTCCAACTTGGGATTACACTTGTGCGTCCTTATGGCATGTCTTTGATGCAAATTTTCACGACTTTCGCACTTTTTAGAACTCTCGAGACCAATCTTTCAACCAGCGTTCAATCACTACCTTCGTTTGGGTGAAGAACTCGACCGCATGGCGGTCCTGCCCGTGTAAATCTCCGAAGAAACTCTCCTTCCAACCACTAAATGGGAAGAAGGCCATCGGTGCGGCAACGCCGATGTTTATACCGATATTCCCAGCCTGTACTTCGTAGCGGAATTTTCGAGCTGCAGCACCACTGCTGGTAAAAATGCAGGACATATTACCATAGTCAAGACTATTGATAAAGCTGATCGCATCTTCGAGGGTGTCCATATGAACTAAGCTGAGGACAGGACCAAAGATCTCAGTCCGTACGATTTCACCGTCTAGCGGAACCTCATCTAAGATCGTCGGGCGGATAAAATACCCATTTTCGTAACCCTTGATGACTGGATCACGACCATCTACCAGGGCTTTCGCTCCTTCGTCGATCCCTTTCTGGATCAGACTTTGAATCCGTTCTTTGCTTTCCCTGGATACAACAGGACCCATCTGAACGCCCTCATCCAGACCAGAACCGACCACGTAGGTACGGGCGGTTTCAACGATTGCCTCTGTAAAGGTTTTTCGAGCTTGACCGACAGTCACTGCCAGAGAGGTTGCTAGGCAGCGTTGTCCCGCATTACCATAGGCACTATCGGCGATGATACGGGTTGAGGTAGTCATGTCGGCATCAGGCATGATCACCAGAGCGTTTTTGGCACCTCCCTGAGCCTGGACTCGCTTACCGTTTGCAGTCCCTCTGCTGTAGACATGTTTTGCCACCGGGGTAGAACCCACGAAGCTGATCGCCCTGATCGCGGGATGGTCAAGCAAGGCATTCACCGCGGTTGCACTTCCGTGTATCAGATTAACTACCCCTGGGGGAAAACCAGCCTTCTCAAACAGGGTGAAGATTAAACCCATAGT
>CAZTJD010000056.1:504-9468 GCA_964613985.1 uncultured Anaerolineales bacterium | reverse complement strand
GGTGTTTTCTCAGAAGGCTTGACGATACAGGTGTTTCCTGTAGCCAGGGCGTAGGGGAGGAACCAGAATGGGATCATCCCAGGAAAATTAAATGGCGCAATGATGGCACAAACGCCCACGGGTTGGCGGATCATATATTCATCGATACCCCTAGCAATATCTTCTGAAAATTCACCCTGCATCAAGCTGGGGATACCACAAGCCACTTCCACATTCTCAATCGCCCGACGCATCTCACCTCGTGCTGCGCCTAGTCTTTTACCATGTTCGATCGTGATCGACCTGGAGATTGCCTCAAAGTTCTCTTCCAGTAAATTCTTTAATCGAAACAAGGTTTGGATCCGGTCAGGGGAGGGTACCCGTCTCCAGGATTGGAAAGCTACCACGGCAGCTCTCGCTGCCCTGTCGACTTCATTTTTACCTGAGAGGGGGACGGTGCCAATGACCTCATCCGTTGCTGGATTGAAAAGGGTTAGTTTTTCTTGAGTCTCAGGGAGGATCCATTCTCCATCGATGTAATTTTTTAACGTTTCGTTTGTCATTGTTTTTCCGTTGTTCGTTTAATTTATCTCCACAGAATTTGCTTCAAGCAGGTCTGCAACCCATCCTAAATCAAGATCTCCAAGAGTTTCTCGCGTTACTCGGCCATCCTGGTCCCACCCCGCTATTTGAAAGTAGGTATCCTTCGCTTTTTCGATTTCCGTTTTATCCAGGGCAATGCCATCACTGGCCCCTCCCTTTAGAGGTTGGAACATCTTTTCTGGTAGGATATCATCAGCCCGAGTGAAATTTTCGCGCGTGTTGAAGGCCCGTAGTAGATTAAGACGCCTTTGACCTACAGACAGGATCTCTTCGATACCTACCTCCCAACCCGTGATTGTTTTAACAGCTTCCACGATCTGGTCGGGTCCATATAGTTGCCAGGCAGGTCCATATACAAACTGGCAGAGATTGAGGGAATCCAGGGCTGAATACAGGTATTGGGTTGTTAATGCATAGTGGACTTTCTCCTGATTGAGGTTATCCGCTGGTTGAGGGTCAGTCAGGCTGATTTCAGCCATCCGTTCGGGATAGTCCTCATAGGAAGGATCGTGTTCATGAGATTGGTGATCAGCTCCAAATGGATTCACAGCATAGATCAAACCCAGAGAACGTTTGACCTGGGGCATATGAGCGGGTAGTTCTTGTTTTTTACAGGTCATTACCAGGTCCTCGCTGCCGCGGCCGATGGTCTGGGCGGCGCGGGCAGAACCCTCCGCTAAAAGATCTCCAAATCCTTCTCTATGCGCGATTCGCTTAACCATTTCAACCATTGCCTGGTGATTGCCAAAACGCAACTCAATTCCTCCGGTATCTTCAACCGTTAGTAGACCGGATTCAAATGCGTCCATCGCCCATGCGATCGTTGCTCCACAGGAGATCGTATCCAATCCGTACATGTTGCAAAGCTGGTTTGCGTAGGAGACAGCCTCTAGATTATCCACACCACAATAGGAGCCAAATGTTGCCAGGGTCTCATATTCAGGTCCTCCATAACGGGGGTCGACCTGATAATCGCCATCAGCAACCTCAACGACTCTTTTACAGCGAACGGTACAGGCATAACAGGTATCACGTTCTTTTAGTATAGTCTTTGCCATCGTCTTCCCATCCAGGGATTCCCACCCTTCAAATGAACCGCTCGACCAATTTCGGGTAGGCAACCCGCCATCGGCATGTTGGTAAGCTAGAACCTCTGCTGTGCCAAATAGACCTAAGCCATAAATATCTGAATCAGGAAATTCTTTCACACCCCACCTGGCGAGGTCTTTCAATCCTTCCTTATCAGCCAATTGAGGTCGATTTTTCCCACGAACAGCAATGGCTTTCAACCGCTTGCTGCCCATCACTGCCCCCATCCCGGTACGACCGTTTGCACGGGTTGCCATGTTGATTAAACTGGCATATCGCACCCCTTTTTCACCAGCAATCCCGGCCTGTAAAACCTGGATGCGTTTGTCTTCTAGTTCTTGCTGTAGGAGATCGTCCACTTCACCAGTTGTCAATCCCCACAGGTGACCTGCTGGGCGGAGCTCGGCTTCCCCATCTTTAATCCAAAGATAAACTGGCTTTTCTGCTTGCCCATGGATGACGATCGCATCAAAACCTGCGAATTTTAATTCGGCCGGGAAGAATCCTCCTGCCTGGGCATCTCCTGCAGCACCGGTTAGTGGTGATTTTGCGGTTGCGGTAATGCGGCTCTGCCCCGAGATCGGGGCACCAGTCAGCACGCTGAGGGAAAGGGTCAGGGTGTTCTCTGGACTCAATGCATCTACTCCGGGAGGCGTATGTTTTAACAGGTAATACAGACCCAAAGCACTGCCGCCCATATAGGTCCTGTAAAAAAGTTCTAGTGGTTCTTCGATTTCCAGCCTGAGGTCATTCAGGTGAACATGTAAGATTTTTCCATGGTAACCGTTTGGCATGATTCACTCCTTCTAATAGGATAACATTATCCAGGATCAGGCACCCACTTCGCATGTCTCCACTACTGTTTCAAATAATTTCATCCCTCGTTTACCCATTTCTGTAATAAAAATATCAGAATCCAGGGCAGTTTCGGGCGGTACAATGCCTCTGGATTTTACATCACCGCGAGCAATCATCTCTGCGCCAATGCTTAGTGGGATACCGATATTTTTATAATACGCTGATTCGCCCCCCCATTCATCCATTGAAGGATGGCGATTCCACAATTTTACCTTGATATCATGACCGTTCACTTTGCCGATTACCTCTACAACCAATCCATAAGCCCATAACGGGGTTTCCTTTGTCTCTTTGATTGCCAGCAAGATTTCGTACATCAACTCTTGGGCAGTAGTGTCCAGCCCTTTGATCTTGATAGGGTCTTCACTGTAGAGGCCGGATTCAAGCATTGCCTTTGCCAGGCGCATGGCGTGAGGTGGAAAGCAGCCGCGAACAGAAACGGCCTTTGCCCCCAGGCTTTTGGGCATGGTTCTGGTTTCAGGGTGTGGTATATAGTAGACCTCCTGTTCGCCGATTGGACCTGGAAAGTCGACTAACTTTGCCCCTTCGAAGGGACCGACCCAATGGAACTCCCCATTTTCATAAAATACTCTTGCTTCTGTTTCTGGGTGGAATTCCCACAGAAAAGTTATTAGCAAGCCCGGTGCCGGTGCCGGACATCGGAAAGCGGCAAAGTTAATCTGGATATCATCAACCTCATCCATCTGGTTTGCTCCACGCCGAGCCATGACATTCGTTATTCCAGGGGTAGCGCCTACACCGGGGATAAAGACCATATTTTTCTCTTTTGCTTCTGCATCCAGGTCCCATTGGTCTTCTTCCGTGGAAACGTCCAGACCATTAACACCGGTCTCGATACAGGCCCGGGTGACAGGCATATCATATTTCCAGGGAAGGCCGTTGACGATGACATCAAATCCTGGGAATAATTTAACCATCGAATCATAATCTTCCGCGTTAAAATGGATCGTTTTCAAGCGGGGGTTCCTAATGGAGGAAATCAATTTATTTGCAGCTTCGAGGTTGTAGTCGGCGACGACAATCTCGTCAAACTTACTAAAGCGAGCAAGATCACGGGTGGTCTCTTTGCAGACTGCACCTGCTCCCCCTAAAACGAGTGCTTTCATGGAATTCTCCTTCTGATGGGATTATTTACCCTTTATGTTAATGGGTTCATTTATTTGTGATGCATATAAACCAACAAAGGTCTTGTCAACACTCTTGGAAAGTGTACGTTTAATTTACAGAAGTTTCCGATGATTTGGGCATTGGTAATCTTATCTGGTTCGTCCTTTTTTTCAATAAACGCCATTCATTGGCAGGACCTGGAAACTAAGAAACGAAGTGACTGATGGTTACTTTGGTAAAAATTTCCCGGCTTTCCAACTCTTTGAAGAATGGTTCTGGATCCAGACAGGCTTCAGGAGGAAATACGCCTGGTTTGACTCGTCCTTCTGCTAGCCAGATCGAGGCAATGGCAGGTGCTACACCCGTTGGAAGCGCCCCTTTGCATGTCAGCGTACCAAGGCGATAGGTGGTTTCATTGCCATCTTTGCTGCCTCTGGTCTCGGTGACAATTTCCTTTACCCAATCGGGAGGCCTATTTTGGGGTGGTTCAAGGAAAGCGGTGATTGGGGGCACATAGCTGGATAGCATCGATACCATCAAATCCCGGGGCACAATGGTACTTCCTTTCACCTGGATGGGTTTTGTGCTGTCAAAACCAAACTCAGCCAGGACGCGCACCTTTTCGACGGTTTTCATTGACATTCCCCAATAATTGATCTTGAAAAAGCAGGTTTTTACCCCCTTTTCTTTAAAGGAAACTGGCAAGGTTGCTACCTCTGAATGCAGTGATAGGTGCATCGGTAACAATCCCAAGGGTGTCTCAAACCAGTAATCTTCAAAGTCGCTCAACGGTTCTTTGGCGACAAATTCACCGTTTTCAAATACAATTGGGTTAACGGTCAGTTCATCCACAATGGTTGGGACAGCGTAGGTGAAGCGTACATCATCGGGTGGTGGGGGCTTGATCCCATCAAAAATTTTGATGCTTTCGATCGTATCCAATCGGTCAGCAGCGTAACGAGCCTGGATATTAGGGATCCCAGGCGCAGAGCCCATTCCCAACACAGCGCTGATACCCTTTGATGCAAAGCGATCATGAAGCTCAAGCTGTTTCCGTGTCGTGTGAAACAGTCCACCCATATCGGTATAGTGGACCCCTGCTTCCAGGCAAGCTTCCATCACTTTCAGGTTTGTGTAATATACCGTGGCATTCAGGCAGGTGTCTGACCCTTTCAGGGATTTGATAAGATCAGCTTCCTGGTTGATATCCACTTTTTGAATCTTGATTTTTGAACTACCGAGTGTTTCAGTAACTGTTTTTGCGGCTTCAGTATTTACATCAGCGATAATTACCTCATCAACCCGATCGTCGTTCACCAGGTCCTGGACTGCGATGCAGCCCATCTTTCCAGCACCACCAAGCACTAAGATGCGCATTGTTAAATTCTCCTCATCGGATGGTCAGCATTTATACCTCGGTGATTCACAGGTACGAATTAAATTTTCTAGGTCAGGTCAGCTAATTGATCCAATAGGGATCGTGCTAACTTGTTTTTTTATTTTATTGCTGCTTTGACCGAATCATTGAAGGCGTTTAAGGTCTCATCGACGTCTGCCTGGGTCAGGGAATAACAGAGGAACCAAGGCTCGCGCCCATCAGAATCGGGCTGGACGCCGCGAGTGATTAATTCCATGGCAATTTTTTCATATAACTCGGCATCGCCTTGTATATAATCGCGAAATTCATGGGGTTCTGTATCGATACCCAGCAAGATGCTCAGCATGGAGGGTAAACCAGTCACTACGTGGGGGATGCCTTGTTCGGTGAGGATTTCATCTATGCCGGTCATCAAGGCTGTCCCTCTCTTATTAATGGTCTCGATCACTGGCTCATTCTCCAGGATCTCGAGGGTAGCGTCTGCAGCGGCTGTACCGACGACATTCCCGGAGTACGTCCCACCATGAGCCATTTTTCCTGGATCAATTGTCATCATGACTTCTTCTTTGCCTGCAATTGCTGCGATGGGGAAGCCATTTCCCATCGACTTGGCGTAGGTTACCAGGTCTGCCTTAATTCCAAAGTGCTCCTGTGCACCGCCATTCGCGATGCGGAAACCAGTTTTAACCTCATCAAATATCAACACGATACCATATTTTTCGCATAGTTCGCGCATTTTTTGCAAATAACATGGTTTGGGCAAGATCCCTGCTGCGTTACCCATAACGGGCTCAACAATGATTGCAGCAAGCTCATTGAAGTGCTTTTCGATTGTTTCCTCCAAAATTTCCAAGTCATTAAAAGGCAGGGTGAGGACATAATTTCCAATTCCTTTCGGAATTCCTAAACTCGCGGGAGCTGCATGCAGGTCATTTCTCGTTCCGAGTGATTCTAAAGTGGCAGAAGCAGTACCAAACATGAAATAATCAACCATGCCATGATACTGGCCTTCGAACTTGATGAATTTTTCTCGCCCAGTATAAGCACGTGCGATCCGCAGGGCGTGAAATGTGGCTTCTGTGCCGGTATTAGTCAGGCGAACTTTCTCAACACCTGTCATACGGCATATCCTTTCAGCAACGATGATTTCCAGTGGTGTCGTCCAGGCGAAAAGCGTGCCACCTTCGATCGCCTCCTGGACTCTCTTAACGACTGCTGGATAACTGTGCCCTAATATGATGGGACCGAATGCAAGGCGATAATCGATATAACGGTTTCCATCTGCATCCCAGATATATGCGCCTTTGCCTCTTTCGATTACCAGCGTATCGTCTTCACCCCAATACCGGAAGTTCGAATTCACTCCATGTGCGATGACTTTACTGGCTCTCTGGAATAGTGCCTTGGTTTTTTCTCCTTGTAGTGCCATAAATTTCTCCTTATAATCCTTTTAATAACCGTGTTGACTGGTGGTTATGTATAAAATAACAGCCGATTACAATGCTGTATGGTTGAATACAAGTGACCTGCTGTCACTGGAACAAAGAGGGAGCTTATCTGCTTCGCAATGTTCCGAAATAACGTTCACCAATCTTACTTTCGATACCTTTGGCTGGTCTGACGATTGACAGAATCCCTGGTGGTTAGACCTTATCTGTATTGAAAATAAGGAACTTGCGAAGGTTCAACGAAGAGGTGTTCGACAGATGCCTTCGCAAGGTTTGAAAGATAATTTGTTTACTGACCAGCGGCTTTAACTTCTGTCCAGATCCGTTCATACAAAGGTGTGGCATCTCCAACGTCTTCGATCCATTCGAGTTTTACCATCACCTCGGGTGGGGGATAAATAGCTGGTTCCTCAATGATCTCGGGATCGATGAATTCGTTGGCAGCTTCTACAGGGCTCCCAAACCAGGTGAAATTAGTAATTTGGGCAGCAACTTCAGGCTGAAGAATAAAGTTGATGAACAATTCGGCGGTATATTTCGCCTTGGAAGTCTTAGGGATACAAAGGTTATCTGCCCAAACCACGCCACCTTCTTCGGGGATGATGTACCAGATACGCTCGTCTTCTTCGGCTGCGGCAAAGTAATCACCGCTCCAACCATGCCCATAGATTACTTCATCGGCGGCGATTAAATCCTCAAACTGGTCGCTGTCATAAGAGAAGAGGTATGGCTTGATTTCAATGAGAAGCTGTTTGGCTTCTTCCAGTTCGGATTCGTTTGTAGAGTTTAGGGAATAGCCAAGGTATTTTAAAGCTGCCCCAATCGACTCCCGGCTGTCATTGAGCATTGTGATTTTTCCCGAGTATTGTGAAGCGATCGCTGGATCAAAGATCCAAGCCCAACTATCCGGTTCAACCAGGTCGCTGTTGTATCCGATTCCAGTGGTTCCCCACTGGTAAGGGACACTATATTCCAGCCCGGGATCATAGGGGGGAGTTGAGAACAGGGCGGAGAGATTTTTTAGGTTGGGAATATTATCATGGTCAATCTTGGCTAGAAGGTCCTCTTCGATCATGATCTCAACCATATAGTCTGAAGGTACGATGATATCGAAGCCAGTTGCACCCGCCTGGAGTTTAGCAAGTAATTCCTCGTTGCTAGAAAAGGTATCTTCAATGACTTTCACCCCATATTCAGCCTCAAAAGCATCGAAGATTTCCGGGTCGATGTACTCAGACCAGTTATAAAGGTATAGTTCCTTAGCCAACTCTCCTTCTTTTGCACCCCCACAGGCTGTAAGGGCGAAGGTAAAAATAGCGATCAATAAAAATGGGATTAGGTATTTTTTCATTTGATAATCTCCTCTTTTTTCGTGTGTTCTCGTTTAAAGGTTTAAAACCTGACAAGTTTACCTTGCGGAGTCTGTGAAATCAGGGTACGAAATCAGAAAACATCTCCTGTCTTTATGGTATTTATATTTGTCTGTTTTATCCCAATTCCACGAGGGTACTATTTGGATCTATTGGTATGTAACGCTTACAACTTACTTACACCAAATCGATTTGTCCACCACCTCCTTTCTGTAGAAGAAACGATAGGGAAACTAGAATAAATGATACGATGAGCATCACGGCGGACAGGGCGTTTATTTCTGGGGTTACACCGAGTTTTACCATTGAGTATATTCTCAGTGGTAGGGTTGTTGAACCGGGACCTGAAGTAAAGAATGTGATCACAAAATCGTCCAGCGAGAGGGTGAATGCCAGCAGAGCCCCACCTAGAATTCCCGGCATCAAGAGCGGTAGGGTTACTCGACGGAAGGTTTCAAAATGATTGGCGTAGAGATCTTGCGCTGCTTCCTCTAAGGTCATGTCGAATTGAGATAAACGGGCGCGTACAACAACGGCGACGAATGAAATATTGAAAGCAATATGAGAGATAATGATGGTGGTCCTCCCTAAAGGCATTTTTACCAGTACGAAGAACAGTAAAAGCATGACTGCCATGGCAATATCTGGGATAATGATGGGAAGATAGAGTAAGGCGTCGAAAGCCAGTTTTCCCCAAAAGTTATATCGTTCCATGGCTAAGGCGACCATGGTGCCAAAGATGGTCGACACGAGTGTGGAAATTACACTGATATAAAGGCTGTTCTTTAAAGCACTGCCAATTGCATCGTCTTGGAAAAGTTCAAGATACCATTTGAATGAAAATCCCTTCCAGGCAGCAGAGGCAAATTTTGAGGCATTAAACGAAAACACGAGCAAGATCAAGATCGGGGCATACAAAAACAAGTAGCTTAAGAACCCATGGAGAGTAAGGATATGTTTCCCGATGCGAATACCACGTTTGGATTTGGTTTGATTTGAGGTGGTAATTGTGCTCATGTTTTTTTCCTTGTGCCGTCCGAGGAAGCTGTACGGAAATAGATAAGCGTTCCAATAAGCATGAGTGCCATTAGGATGAATGAGATTGCTGCAC
>CAZTJD010000056.1:0-494 GCA_964613985.1 uncultured Anaerolineales bacterium | reverse complement strand
CACCGAACGGGTAGTCCCGAGCAGACATAAATTGAGAATAAATGACATTGCCAATCATAACGGTCTTGGCTCCACCGAGCAGATCAGGGGTGACATAGGCCCCTAAGGAAGGGATAAAGACCAGGATAGAACCAGCGACGATGCCAGGAAGGGTTAATGGCAAAATGATCCTGAAGAATGCCTGTACCCTGTTGGCGTAAAGGTCTTGGGCTGCTTCAACCAGGTTAAAGTCAAAGCGTTCTATTGCGGCATAACAGGGCAGCACCATATCAGGCAACCAGCCATAGACCAGGCCGATGATGATAGCAATATCAGTTCCGAAAAGTGGGATCGGATTCGTCGTGACCTGGATAATCCCTTGGACCGGTAACCAAGGCAACTGTTGGGAAAGCAGGATCAGACCGTTGTGCAGCGCGCCGGTCCAGATCGTATTGACCAGCCCTTGGTCTCGTAGGATCAGGATCCAGGCATAGGTGCGGACCAGGAAGTTCGTC
>CAZTJD010000055.1:0-24715 GCA_964613985.1 uncultured Anaerolineales bacterium | reverse complement strand
TACTAGATAGAAACTAATCAAAATTTCCGGAGGTAAATATGCACCACAATCAGGTCACCGTGCTCATCACCGTACCTACAAAGGAGTTTGGCAGGCAGATTGCTAAACAACTGGTTGAGAGTAATCTGGCAGCCTGTGTAAATATTCTGCCTGGCATTTCGTCAATCTATCACTGGAACGGACTAGTAATGGAAAATAACGAACTTCTCTTGGTTGCGAAAACACGACGTTCACTTTTCGATCAGCTTGCAGCAAAGGTAATTCAAACCCACCCTTATGATGTGCCGGAGGTAATTGCCCTGCCAATCGTTGCTGGGTCAAATGAATATCTTGCCTGGATTAATGAAGAAACGACTTGATTGGACCTTTGTCAGGCACTTCCTATTGCCTTCAGCGCGATTTTCGGCTACACTCAAGATGATTGAAGAAAGCCCAAGTTGCTGCTTTTGTTCTGCTGTTTTCGTCTAGGTTAACGAAATGATCTAAGCAATGGATTATAGGGAGACGGATATCTAATGATGTTATTTAACGAAACTTCTTTCATTGGAATTGATCCGAACGCCGGAAAATGGCCCATGGCTTACGCTGCTTTGGACCAGGAATTGCGTTTGTTAGCTTTTGATCACGGTGATATTGATACAATCACTGCCTTTGTTGCTGGGCAGCAATCAGCATTTGTCGCAATTGCCAGCCCTCGCCGACCTAACCAGGGATTGATGAGACAAGATGAAATTCGTGAGAGTCTCAAACCAGTCCCACGACCTGGTCGTTGGCAGGGATACCGGGTTGCTGAATATCGGCTTCGTCAGCATAATATCCAGATCATGCGTACTTGCAGCGAGAAGGCGAAGTGTCCTCAATGGATGAAAATTGGTTTCAAACTCTATCGTCGTTTCAAGTCAATGGGCTGCTATGACTTTCCTGCACCCGGAAAATCCCCTCAAATCTTAGAGACATATCCTCATGCAGTCTTTACAGTGCTCTTGGGGCTTTCTCCTTATCCCAAAACGAGTCTGGAAGGTCGTCTACAAAGGCAGTTAATCCTGCATAACCAGGGATTGGACATCCCGGATCCAATGCGTATTTTTGAAGAGATTACCCGTTACAGGATACTGAAGGGAATGTTGGAACTAGACGGGTTATTTTCTACTCCTATGTTGGATGCCCTGGCTTCAGCTTACACTGCCTGGATGGCTGCGGTTTCCCCTGAAAAAACCACCATTGTGGGTCATCCCGACGAAGGGCAGATTATCCTGCCGGTTCTAAAATTAAATCCAAAATATTGAGATCGAAGCTCATACGGTCGATCATTGGCATAAAAAACGTAATATCTACCCTCATCAATTATCTCAAATTAATAGGTTTAGTAAGTCAGCAGCCCCAATTTGTTTCAAGACTTCTGTATGTTGGAACTCGAATATATGCCTGATTTGAAACAAAGTTTGCTCGATCAAGATCATGGTCATTTACGCATCGTCGCTGAGCATTGGGGAATCGCTCTCCAGGCAAAGGATGCTCATTCTGCATTGGATGAACTCGTCAGGAAGATGTTGGATGTCGACCTGGTTGGTGAGATTCTAGATACTTTTCCTGAAGAGGCTATTCTCGCTCTTAAATCCATGCATGTGCAACAAGGCCGCATGCTTTGGTCCCAATTCAACCGCAGTTTTGGCCAGATGCGTGAAATGGGTCCGGGTAAGCGGGATCGTGAACGCCCTGACTTAAATCCGATATCCATAGCTGAGACCTTGTGGTATCAGGCCTTGGTTGGACGCGCTTTCTTCAATACAGGACGTGGCGTTGAAGAATGTGCCTACATCCCTACTGATCTACACGCCTTGGTGGTAAACGTGTTTGATGAAATAGAGGGAATTTCGACCAATGGTTTAATGAAGGTGCTAGGCAGGGGAGCATCTTCAGCAGAATGGGCATCAACGGAACTTGCCAACGACAAGATCTTAGATCATGCCTGTACGTTGTTGGCGGGGTTGCGAATAGGTATGGAGACTTTTGATTTTGCCCCATTTTCTCGAGATTTCATCCAGGCAATTATCTTCCAGGCGGGTATCCTCGAGCCTGGTGGTGCACCTGATCCAGAAAACACGCGCGCTTTCCTGGAAGCTCCGCGGGCTGAGGCGTTAACCACTCTTGCTCAGACCTGGTTGAACACACCAGAACATAATGACCTCCTATATATTCCCGGCTTGCAAATAGAAGGCGATTGGCAGAATGACCCAATAGAAACAAGAAAATTCATCTTGCGGTGTATCGCTGGGATTCCAAAGGATACCTGGTGGAGCTTATCAGCATTCATTGCCGACATTCACCACTATCACCCAGATTTTCAGCGTCCAGCTGGAGATTATGATTCATGGTTTATCAAGGATGCCAAGACGGGGGAGTACCTGCGAGGTTTTGATCATTGGTTAGAAGTGGATGGTGCCCTGGTTCTTTATCTCATCACCGGTCCTCTTCATTGGCTGGGAATCACTGATATTGCCTCCCCGGAAGAAGGACACCCCGCAACCGCTTTTAAGCTGTCAAAATGGGCTGATAATCTGCTCGAAGGCATCCCACCCGGGGGATTGACTGAAGAAAACATTCCAGTCCATATCCGCTCGGATGGTAGAGTAAGTGTCCCCCTTCATACACCAAGGGCAATACGGTATCAGCTTGCCCGTTTTTGTGCTTGGGAAGAGGGAAATATTCACGAATACCGTTACAGGCTGACCTCAACTTCACTGACCGAGGCACGAGAAGCGGGACTCAGAATCAGTCATCTGGTCTCCCTTTTACGGCATCATGCTGTTTCTATCCCCCCGAATATTCTCACCGCTCTAGAACACTGGGATAATAGCGGCACCCAGGTACGGATACAAAATGCAACAATCCTAAGGTTAGGCTCTCCGCAAATGTTAACTGCCCTTCGTAATTCTCGTGCTGCTCGATTTTTAGGTGATCCTTTGAGTCCAACCGCAATTATCGTCAAGGATGGAGCAGAAGCAAAAGTCTTGGCGTTCCTGGTTGAGATGGGATATTTCGGTGAATTTATTGATAATTCTGAACCTTCCTAGAAATGTTGGATATCCCATATTGTGAATATACAATCGAATCATGAATACGACATTCGTGGTTGGGAATTCAAAATTCTGTCATTCAGAGATTTGTTTATCTAAATCTTTATCTATGAACTGCATGGCACAAGGAGCAGAAAAACAGCTAATAATCATCCCATGCAATAATATTGCACTCAGATATGATTAACCCGCTTTAATAATCAAATGGAAGGAGAAAATATGGAAATAAAAGAACTTGTCTATAAAACCCGGAGTTACCGACGATTTCATGAGAGTTATGCTGTCGATCGCGAAACCCTGGTAGCATTAATCGATCTTGCCAGGCATTCAGCATCTGGATCAAATAAACAGCCACTAAAATTCTTCTTGTCTTATAACCCAGAAACAAACGCTGTGATCTTTCCCAATACCCGTTGGGCGGGTTATTTAGAGGATTGGGGAGGACCGGCTCTCGGAGAAAGGCCGTCCGCGTATATCGTGATCCTTGGAGATACACGCATCAGTGATTCCTTTGGGGTAGATCATGGAATTGCTGCCCAAAGCATCATGTTAGGGGCAACGGAACGAGGTCTGGGCGGCTGTATTATCGGTTCGGTACAAAAAGTCAAGCTTCAGCGTGAGTTAGCCTTGCCTGAACATTACCAAATCTTGCTCGTTATCGCTCTGGGAAAGCCGAACGAGAAAGTGGTGATCGAACCCGTCGGCGAGGATGGTGATATAAAATACTGGCGGGATGAAAACGGGATACACCATGTTCCCAAGCGCTCTTTGGATGAGTTAATCATCAGCTGACCTGATTTTATCTTTGTCCATCAGGTAAAATTAGAAATCAAACAATACAGATATTCTGCGTCTTCCAGGTAATTTCTCTGCTGTGCAGCGGTTGTGGACTTGTTTCTACACCAACCCCCAACCCGCTCACCTTGGTTTTTAGTTACCCAGAAATCGATAATTTGTTCTACGAGCCCGTAGTGACGTTTTTCAACCAGGAATATCCTGACATCATCATTGAATTCAGCCTTCTTTCTGTCAATATGCAGGATGGACTCATACCGGGCGATACAGACTTAATTGCAGCCAGTGTGTTTTATCTGCGAGGATAAAAGCATTGGGTGAATTTTCTCACCAGGCAAATAAATCCCCACCTGTTGCCACCTCACCGGTCTTTGAGTGAAGCTACTTGCTATGAGGATCTGATCGGAGAAGAGATCATCACGGTTGTACGTCAATCCATGGAGTTTGCCGTACCGGTTTCCCTCTGGTAGTGGATCAGCTTAGGGAATGCCAATAACATATTTTATAAAGCGATTGAAGATGTATTCGAAGGCAATGCCAGCCCCCGGGAAGCTGTAGAATAGGCTCAGGAACGGGCATAGAATCAAATCCCTTAGGCTCTAAAAAAGGATATTTAACCATGAAACTAAATCAATTTTTCTCTCATTGGGACCAGGTTCATAAAGGTACCCTGGATATTTTTGATAGGTTCAGCCAGGATGAGTTGACATATGTGCCTTATCAAGGGGGCTGGTCTGTAGGGCAGATCGCCCTGCATATTGCTGACGCGGAGGATGGCTGGTTTGGTACCATCGTTAAAAAAGAATATCATCATTGGCCGGCTGACCACACTCTGGAAGATTACCCTATAAAAAAGGATATCAAAAGGCTTCTGGTTGAAACTCATGCCAGAACAATCGCTTACCTGAAGCCACTTACTATGGATGACCTGGAACGGGTCGTCGATTCGGAATGGGGCAGTTTCTCCATCGGGTTCATTATCTGGCATGTGATGGAACATGAGATTCACCATCGCGGCGAGCTTTCCTTGATCTTGGGGATCCTGGGCCGCAAAGGATGGGGGAGTTAGCTGAAATGCCAGGTTTGTATCTTCCGGTGTAGATCACACCATGTTATATCAGACCAGGAGTTACCAATTATCTTTGGTAATTGAAGATTTGGCGATTTCTATATTCAGAGCCCCTAATTTGAGTGCTTCGCCTATACCCACATTGTAATATTCTATGACCAGTGCGGTCATGGGAAAACTTGGAAAACCTCAAATCAGCAGTATTCAATTGGTTGATTTGTTGATGATCTTAGGATGTTGGTGGACGCTTTGAGATTAGAAAAACTTCCTAACCACCCTGATCCTCTATGGTGAAAAGACT
The DNA here is from genome assembly GCA_964613985.1 of uncultured Anaerolineales bacterium. Classification (GTDB taxonomy): domain Bacteria; phylum Chloroflexota; class Anaerolineae; order Anaerolineales; family UBA11858; genus CAZTJD01. The sequence goes on along the minus strand of CAZTJD010000055.1, from coordinate 19,473 downwards.
CCCCTGCTGTTTTCTGGCAGATCGAGGAAATGTTAAAGTTGGTCTATTATTTGGAATTGAAGATTACCCCTGGTAAAGGGCACACCTTGAATCTGGAGAACTCAACTGCTTCCAATAACCATCTGAATTGATTACTTTAAATTCCGTACTTGACTTGAGTGCAAAAACCAGGTTTCTTCGAATATGATGGGAATAATCTGCCACTTTTCGATGAAAGGATTGCAATATAAGAGTTTACAAGCTAGAAAAACCCGTTTTTTGGTCTGTTTTTCCACTTTTGATTTCATTAGCACTTTTTTCAGTAGGCTCATACTTGTGAGGTAAAGATCCAGTGGGGCTGGCTCGTCGGATAGAAATGAGATCTCCACATGATTTCTATTGATCTTTTTCAGGATATCCTGGCCACATTCTTTTACAAGGAAGAAATCTAAACGACTAGATGTGTGTCGGAATTATGGGTTGATTAAAATCTAAATATTCTTCTGTGGCTTTAGAAAGATCCGCATAGACACCACGATATGCTAGGGGCAGAAGCCGAGCCAGTTGGAACATAATTTCATCTACCATCTTTTGGCGGATTTCGCTGGTAACTTTTTGGTTGGGTTTATGCAGTCTAAAAGGCTTACCGACGACGACATTGAACTCAGCACGGCGTAGCTTGCGAAGGTTCTGCTTATATGCCTCGTGTCCATAATGAACCAACGGCAGGATCGGTGCCTCGCTGAGTAAAGCCAGCATTACAATCCCAGGATGACCTGATTGTAATCGACCATCATGGCTACGAGTCCCTTCCGGAGCGATGGTAAGGATATATCCTTCTGTGAGTACCTGGAGGCCTTTTTTCAGGGCGTTTTTATCCGCTTCTCCACGTCGAATTGGGATGATGCCCCAAAGGTTAAATAACCAGCCCAGGAGGGGATTGTCCCAACTCTCAGTTTTCGAAAAACCCGTCACCGGGCGAGGTGAAAGACGTGTATAAATAATTGGTGCTTCCAGGAAATTGATGTGGTTTGATGCTATAATCAAAGGTCCTTGTGAGGGGACTTGCGCTAACTGACTGGCATCCACCCGGCAAAGGATCGAAGTAATACCTTTGATGATCGTGTTGGTTGTTCGTTCTGAAAGGGTTGGTTTGTAGCCGTTCATAGGCTATTGCTGGTAATCAACTCCAATTGTTTAGGTAGTAATTCCATGCTTAATTCCTTGCCATCAATAGAGATCGTCTCGCCATCTCCATGTGCTGGTAATTCACCATCCATAGCGGTGACCACAACCCGTGTTGACCGGACAATTTCAATGGCTGGATGTTTTTCCTGGGTTCCAGCCATGAATTGCTGGATCAGGACGAACATTTGTGGGCGGCTGACCTGCTTAGCGATACAAATATCAAACAAGCCATCTTCAGGAGAACCGTTGGGTGCCATCATGAAGCCACCGCCAAGCCTGGTTCCATTCATGGTGGAGACCATCAAAGCAGGTATGGTTATTTCTCTATCATCCAGTTTGATGCGCACCAACGGAGCTTTGAAATATAAGAATATTGTCTTAAGTGCAGCAACAATATAGGAAGCAAACCCGTGGAGTCGCTTCAACTTGAGGGCTTCAAAGCCCACCACAGCATCAAATCCGATTCCTAAGCCGTTGCCAAAATAACGTCCTTCGGGGAACAAACCGCCCCTCACCCATCCGATATCAATCGTGCGACGATAATTTTGAGCAATAGCCTGGCAGCCGGCTTTCAACGGAGATGGGATTCCCATACTGTATGCGAAATCATTTCCTCGTCCAACCCCCAGGACTCCCATCGCGGCAGTTCCCAACCCTGATTTTTTTGCCATCATCAAGCCGTTGATCACTTCGTTGGCAGTACCATCTCCACCGGCTGAGACGACCACATCATAACCATCGGCAATTGCTTGTTGAGTCAGCTTAGGTGCATGCCAGGGATTCTCCGTGCACACCAGATCGAAATCAAGTCCAGCCTCGCCCATGTATTTTTTAATATTGGGGATTGATTCTGCTCCATGCCCTCTCCCGGATATCGGGTTTACGATAATTTTAAATCGCGTCATATCTCGTCCTCAAAACCAGGGGAAAAAGTAGCCCAACCATCTGGTTTTCTATTTATTGACTGAATTATCATTCGCCTGCTTCCACTTCAGCTGCAGTAACCTTGATCATCTTATCCCCCTGTTTAATCGTGTTAACCACATTCATGCCGTTGATCACTTTGCCAAATACGGTGTGTTTTCCATCCAGGTGGGGTTGCGGTGAATGTGTAATGAAGAACTGGCTGCCATTGGTATTAGGACCTGCGTTTGCCATCGAAAGGTAACCCGTGCCATGTTTTAGTGGATTTCCGTAGGTTTCGTCCGCAAACTTATATCCCGGACCGCCACGTCCAGTTCCGGTAGGGTCGCCTCCTTGAATGACAAAATTTTCGATCACACGGTGGAATGTGACACCGTCATAGTAACCCTCTTGGATTAAAAAGACAAAATTGTTCACAGTCATTGGGGCGTGTTCGGGGTATAGCTCAATTTCTATCGTACCTTTGCTGGTTTCCATATTGACTAGGTAGGTCTTGGCAACAACAATTTGCATTTCGGGTGGGTTTTTCCATTGCATTCCAGGCATTTGTTTTCCTCTTGAATTTGGTTTTTATTTGAGTTCGGAAGATTATATCAAAGGAATCGGGAGTGGAAAAAGAATATCGAAAATATATAGTGTATCTAATCCTACTCTTTCCCTCTTTTATAACGCAATAGGATCAAAAAAGTGACGAATATTGATCAGCATTTCTGATAGGATGAAACTGAACCAGCTCGTCTTTTAGGGTAGTGGCCTCATGCAGGAGCAGGGAGACAATTTGCCCACCTAGAAGTTTATAGAGGAAGTGGGTGAACCTGAATTTCCACACCTCGTACTCTCCTTGGAGCAGATTGTAGACGATGGTCGACCACGAACCCGGTTTCCCGTTTTGCAACCAGAAAAAAGTTATCTCAAAATTGGGTGTTGACCCCCATGGCAATAAGCCTCCCGGTGCAGGATAGAGGCGGTAAGGATCAACAATGGACCAGGCTCCCTTTGCCATTTTTTGTAGTTGCCGGTTTGCTTGAATATGCAAATCCAAGACCTGAAAGAGGTTTATATTCTCATTTTTCGCAAACGGATTGTATACCAGGATGCCATTACTGAAAGATCCTGTACCATAACAGTCAATAAAGGCTTTGTATTCCGCTGGCAGGATCAAGCCCAGTCGTTCCTGGACTTGTTTCCAGCCTATTGGGGACCCAATTTCAACAGGTTTGTCTGGGGGAGACAGGATGTGAGTCAGCTGAGAGATAGACATCAAGGCATAGTAGGTGAGAGAAATTGCAGGGAATCAAATGGCCAATACACAAACCAAGCTCGACCAATGATTGAGTCAATCGGTACTGGACCAATGTCACGGGAATCTCTCGATACAGGGCGGTTGTCTCCCATGATGAAGATATAGTCTTCAGGGATGCGTGTTGGGGATATATCCCTTCCTCCGAAATAAACCACCCAGGGTTCATCAACTGGTGCGCCATCAATATAGGTATGTCCATCGCGAACAGCGATTGTTTCACCTGGCAAACCTATGACACGTTTGATCAGGTTCCCTTCGTTTTCTGGTCTCTCCACTACGACGATATCGCCGCGCTGAGGTTCATGGAGATAGTATGAAACCTTTTCAGTCATCACCCGATATCCAGCAAAAAGATTTGGTTGCATGCTGGGTCCAGCCTCGATCTCTGCCGCTTCTGCAATGTACACATTAATGAAAAGGGCAATCAAAATCGCTGGAATTAGTGTGGAAAAGATCTCCCAGATCATCTGCTGTAGGAAGGGGCGTTCTTCAGGTTTAGGATCTGGAAATTGTGGGGTTCGATAATACTCCAACTATACCTCCGACTGATATCACAGACCGCAGTATAGCACGTTTTTTGTGATTGGGTTAAGTCTCATCCGCGGGGGAGGAAGGCATTGGCAGTCCAATGGATTTTGTATCTTCTCAGGCGGTGAACTTGAATAACACCTATTGATAACGTATCCTTAACCCCTTCACCACACTTCCCCTTCCCGCCACTCGATCGAAAGAGGAGTGTGGATATCCAATGCAGGCGTGTTAGGAGTGCGTAAGATCATCGCTCTCTCCTCCGGCAGCAGCAGCCATTGCCCTTCCTTCCGAGAATACAATGAACCGCACCAATATTCCCATCCAAGTCGACTGTATAGCGTGGTTTCAGCCGGAGATAACCCGCCGATCTCATATTCCAGGATCTGTTCCGCCAGGCAGGTCATCACATTACTGGCATATCCCTTTCCTCGCTGGGTCTCCTCAGTGGCGACCGCCTCAACGTAGGCCGTTTTCATCGGGAAAGACCCTTCGACCTGTATCCAGCGGGTGATCCAGAGGGCATGACTCACCAGGATGCCATCCAGCTTACCCAAAACGTGGATTGGACTTGGAAAGGATTCTAGATACGGTCTGAACGGTTCTTCATATGCCCGTGAGCATAAGCCAACAATCTCCTCAACTTCAAAGTGAGAAAGGGCATCTCCTGGTTTGATTTCGATTCTAAAAGATCGTTCTACCACTATTCCACCATCTACTGCTCGTTATCGATTCTCTCTGTAATTATTTATTGTGGAAAATTGCCAGTTTGAAATCATGCACCATCCCCGGGTCCTCGATTTCCAGCCAGGTTAGCTTGGCAATCTGTTCCGTGCAAGGGCCATACGAACAGACCGTGATGTCCTTTTTCCCTGCCAGAACATGTATATTTGCCATTACCGCATCAAAAATATGCCCACCGAAAGGGTTAAACAGGTAAAACACCGAGCCATCTGAAAGGTCAACCTCCTGGGCATCAGAATTAATATAAGCTACCTGTGTAAACCCAAACTCCCTGGCGATCTGGTGAGCATACTTCGAATAGGAGGGTTGATATTCCACCCCAATACAGTGCGCTCCAGTTAAAATATGAACTAACCCGACAACTAAGCCCAGCCCTGATCCCAGATCGTAAAAAACATCCTTGGCCGAAAAATTCACCCGGTCGACCAGTTCCAGGATCACACTTGCTGGAGTAGATTGGTAGTGAATCATGCCAGGTTTTCTTTCCAGGATTTCTTCAGGTAAGGGTTTTGTTAAGAAAACACCCGAGATCAATCCGTCCAGGTCTTCATAACCGTAATGAGCCTGTCCAGGGTTGTCCTTGTGGTAATCTGTGAACTGGTAGAATATCTCGCGTAGCTGGTTGATAGTAATTTCACCCATTTTCAACCGCCCTCGTAGCTTGGCAAAAACGTTATTGTTGATCTGTTCTAACCGCCCTCGTAATTCCATACCTTGGCGGTATAACATCTCCAGGTGATGGTCCCTGGGTCGTAGGGTGTACATTTCTTCAAGGAGGCGGATGAACTCTAGTGCCTCTGTTCTTGCGGAAAGGTTAGATTCCTCATAGAGAGCTGGATTGTTTTGTAATTCATCCAGATCATCTTGTAGCTTGTTTAATTTCATCGAACGTAGGATCCGGCGCCGTGCTTTGTTTTCAGGCACGGTGATCATGACAATGTCCTGCCGGCATTGCTCGATGTAATAATCTGAAATCTGTTCCAGGTCGATTTCAACCCTTTTGAATATTGGTCGATCTGACAGGATTTCCTCCAGCACCAACCCCTCAGGGGAGATAGCCATCGTCGGGCAGTTTTGCTTCACTGAAGCATGATTGACACTGATCACAAAGCGTTGATTCGCCGCAGCATGACTCACCAGGTGGCTGCGCCAAACAGCCTGTAATTGTGTATCATTTATGGTGTTATTCAGGTGCAGGATCACCTGTGCCCCCTCTCGAGCCAGCCATCCCCACTGCTCCGGGAAGTGGATTTCTCGGCAGATCTGCACTCCCAAGGTCAAGGTGCCACCCGCAATTTCTTGCTCAAACACGGGTAGGCTCGAACCTGGGGAGATGTTCCTACGTTCGTGCCTGGCTAGGTTGATCTTACGGTATTGGTGAGCGCCGCCGTTTGGGGTGAATCCAAAGGCAGCGTTGAACCACTGCAGCCCATCCTTGATATAAGAACCCACCCATAGATAAATTTTCCTTGCCTGTGCTTGACCACGCAGTTCCTCCAGGGCGGCTTCTAATTGTTCGGACCTCATCTCTTTTAAAAAGGATAGATCTATGGCGTATCCCGAAACCATGCCTTCAGGGAAAACAACGATATCTCCCTCTTGGGCATGATCCAATCCAGCCAGGATCATCTCGATATTATTGGTGATTGAGTCCGAAACCGGGACTGGGGCAAGGAGGATAGAGGCTTTCATGGTTCTATGTTCGTGGCGCGTATTCCCTTAAAAACACTAATACTTGTAGCCCCAGTTTATCACTGAATACCATTAAAGTGCTGTGGTTGCCTGGTTCTATCAGGATAGTTATTGTGCTGTCGCCGCTTTCAGCGAGGAATTTTGCATCCTCCAACCATTGCCATTGGTGGTAAAAAAAGTGTTAAGCCCTGAAAATGATTAGTGTCGTGAAAAGGATTACGATAACAAGCCTTCTTTTTTTCTTCATCCACTTGCTTCTACTTTATAAGCACCCCTTTGAACTTTTCCCTAAATAGATTATATCGAGAAAGACGACTTATGGTTGAATGGCAAGGGCAACCCAATCATCGATCTGGCTGCGTTCAATGATCTGCAGACCATGTTCCCTGATTTTCGGTTCCAATTCAGAAAGCTGCTCTTCCAGAATTCCCGATAAGATCAATACTCCCTCAGATTCAAGCAAGTCCGGCAGGCCGTTATCTATTAGACGAATCAGGATATGGGTCAGAATATTTGCTAAAACAAGCGAAGCCCGCCTGATTTTAAAAATGCCAGCCTTGATCTCTTTCACTGATCCCAGCGAAAAATCTATCTGGTTTGTCACCTGGTTGATGGCTGCGTTCTTATTTGCGTTTTCGATGGATTCCACTTCGATGTCTACCCCGTAGGCATGCCTGGCGCCTAGCTTCAGGGCGGCAACCGATAAGATTCCTGACCCACAGCCGATATCAAAGATGTCTCTTCCAACTGGGATATGGATCTCCAGCATCTGCAAACAAAGCTGGGTCGAGGGGTGGGTTCCAGTACCAAATGCCATCCCTGGATCGATTCGGATGGGAATTCGAACCTCGTCCGGGGAGTCCATCCATGAGGGTAAGATCATCAACCGTTTACCAATTGGGATTGGTTTGTAATACCCTTTCCAGGTTTCAGCCCAATTGACTTCTTGAATAGTTTTATATTCGGGTTGGGGCATTGGTTTGATTCTACCCAGGTGCCATAGAGATGTATCAATCTGATGGCGTGTAACTTTAATCTTTTCATCAAACGGCAGATAGGCACATACCCGAAACGGGCCTATGACATGGCCTTCATCTTCCAGATCAGTTTCGATAGCGGTGCTTCCAATCACCACCCCATTTGGGGCAAAACGAGCCAGCACCTCTGCCACCGCTTCTGCCAACTCGCTATCAACGATCAAGGATACTTCAAGCCACTGCATTAGCATTTCACGTAAATATCTGCCTGTATTGAGCCATGAAACAAACAACAGGGTCGAACCCCCGATGTTGCTTTATACCTTATCCCCCTAAAACATCCCTTAATCTATCAAAGAAACTGCGTTCCTGGGGCACAACTTCTGTGCCAAGGCTGGAGCCCAACTTCTCAAACAGCTCGCGTTGTTCGTTGTTTACGGTGGTGGGGATACTGATATTGACAATTACCAGTTGATCTCCTCGACCGTTGCTTCGTAAGTGTGGGACACCTTTCCCTCGCATTCGAATGACTTTTCCTGGTTGTGTACCGGCAGGTATTTTCAGTGTGTCATCTCCATCTACAGTTGGAACTTCCACTTCATCACCTAGTGTAGCTTGGGCGACGTTTATGTTTAAGTCTAGCAGGATGTCATTGTCTCTTCTGCGGAAATATTTATGGGACTGCACCTGGATGACCAGGTAAAGGTTTCCTGGCGGACCACCATTTATACCCGGTTGGCCTTCACCAGCCAGCCGGATTTGTGTACCAGTGTCCACACCAGCGGGGATGGTGACAACCTTTTTTCGTAATCTTCGTACTTGACCTCGACCGTTACAGGTAATACATGGATTATCAATTACTTCCCCTTTACCATTGCAGGAAGGACAGGTTGTTACCTGCACCATAGACCCAAAAATGGTTTGCTGAGAACGGCGGACTTCGCCACTTCCCCCACATGTAGAACAACGTGAAGGGGATGTCCCGGGTTTTGCTCCTGAACCACTGCAGGTTTCGCAATCCTCATCCCGGGTTATCTCGATCTCTTTGTCGGTACCAAATACAGCTTCTTCGAATTTTAGGTTGACTCGATATTGCAGGTCAGGTCCCCGTCGTGGTGCGTTCGGGGAATGTCGTGATGAACGACCAAAGCCTCCGAAACCAAAACCAAACAAATCTCCTAAAATGTCGGAGAAATCCATGGTGGTCCAATCAGGTACCCCTCCCATTCCTTGAACCCCAGCGTGTCCAAAACGGTCATATGCAGCGCGTTTCTCCTGGTCGGAAAGAATGGCATACGCTTCGTTGATTTCTTTGAACTTTTCTTCTGCATCCGCGTCATTGCTTACATCGGGATGATATTGGCGCGCCAAGCGGCGGAAGGCAGATTTTATCTCACTATCCGATGCCTCTCTGGAAACGCCAAGTATTTCGTAATAATCTCGTGGCATGGAGAAAATGTCAGATGATGCAAGTTACAAGTAACAAAACCCAATTTGCTACTTGTAACTGCATCTACAAAAATCTTTCTTATGCGTCCTTGAACTCGCCCTCAACGACATCTTCATCATCGTCACTGGGACCTGTTTGACCCTCAGGTGGTTGTGTGTAGCCTCCTGGCGCGCCAGTTGGTGGTGGACCAGCTTGTTGATACGCCGCTGCACCAATTTGTTGCACGACCTTGGAAAGCTCGTCGGTAACTCGTTTCAGTGTAGCTGTATCCGCATTGGCATCTTCTAGAACTTGCCGAACCTCAGCGATTTTTTCATTGACTTGGGTCTTAATCTCATCCGGAACTTTTTCACCAAGCTCTTCCATAGCTTTTTCAGCTTGATAAGCCATATTATCCGCTTGATTGCGAGCTTCGACCTGCTCCTTACGATTGCGATCTTCCTCAGCGTGCTGTTCTGCTTCCGTAGTCATTCGTTCAATTTCTGCATCAGATAGTCCGGAGGAAGCAGTGATTGTGATGTGTTGGCTGCGACCAGTAGCCTTGTCTTGTGCGGTAACCTTGAGGATACCGTTGGCATCAATATCAAAGGTCACCTCGATCTGAGGGACGCCTCTCGGTGCTGGAGGGATGCCATCAAGGATGAAGCGCCCCAGGGATTTATTATCATTCGCCATCGGGCGTTCTCCCTGAAGCACATGAATCTCAACTTGAGGCTGGTTGTGGCTTGCTGTGGAGAATATCTGACTCTTGCGCGCCGGGATGGTTGTATTCCTTTCAATGAGTGGTGTCGCTACACCTCCCAGGGTTTCTACTGATAGCGTCAAGGGGGTAACATCAAGAAGCAGGATATCTTTGACATCGCCACCTAAAACACCAGCCTGTATGGCTGCACCTACAGCGACGACTTCATCCGGATTTACGCCTTTGTGTGGTTCTTTTTTGAAATATTTTTTAACGGCTTCCTGAACTGCGGGCATGCGGGTCATACCACCAACCAAAATGACTTCGTCAATATCAGCGGGTTTCATCCCAGCATCGTCCAGAGCGCGTTTGACTGGTCCCATGGAACGCTCAACCAGGTCACCGGTAAGTTGCTCAAGCTTCGCTCGAGTAAATTGGGTGACCAGATGTTTTGGACCAGTCGCATCAGCTGTGATGTAAGGAAGGTTGATTTCCGTTGCACCGAGGCTTGAGAGTTCGATCTTGGCTTTCTCAGATGCTTCTTTGAGTCGTTGTAGGGCTTGGCGATCCTTACGTAGGTCAATCCCATTTTCTTGTTGGAATTGATCGGCGAGGTAGTCAATAATACGCGTATCGAAATCATCACCACCCAGGAAAGTATCACCACTGGTGGATTTTACTTCGAAGACACCTTCACCAACTTCCAGGACAGAAATATCGAAGGTGCCACCTCCAAGGTCGTAAACGGCGATAGTTTCGTTCGATTTTTTATCCATTCCATAAGCTAGAGATGATGCTGTCGGTTCGTTGATGATTCGCAGTACTTCCAAGCCAGCGATCTTTCCCGCATCTTTTGTCGCATTTCTTTGCGCATCATTGAAGTAAGCCGGGACAGTGATTACTGCTTGTGTTACCGTTTCACCCAGATAAGACTCAGCATCCGCTTTAATTTTTGCCAATACCATGGCAGATATTTCCGGAGGAGAGTATTCCTTATCACCCAACTTCACTCGTACATCGCCATTTGGAGCTTTTGAAGTTTCGTATGGGACCATTTTTAATGCACGTTGAACTTCTGGGTCGTTGAATTTTCTGCCCATGAAGCGCTTTATAGAGAAAACGGTGTTTTGAGGGTTTACCACAGCCTGGTTTCGAGCAGGGCGACCGGTGAGACGTTCACCGTTTTTATTTACTGCAACAACAGAAGGAACCAGTCTTTCACCCTCTGAAGAGGGGATTACAGTCGGCTCACCACCTTCCATAATCGCACACACGGAGTTCGTGGTTCCTAAATCAATTCCAATAATTTTTGTCATTTTTACATTCCTCCAAGTTTCTTAAATTCGTTTCCAGTTAAATTTCGTTTTCCTGATTTAATTTTTGCTAATTGTTTCTTCCATAATATAGTGCTTAGAGCGATAATGGTTACCCTCGAATGGGGGAAACACGGGTTAGGCGGCGATACAAACTCTTGCTGGTCGTAAGACGCGATCGCCGATGAAGTAGCCGGTCTGTAAAACTTCCACAATTTGGCCACTTTCATACTCATCGCTTTCGATCTGAACAACTGCCTCATGTTGATTTGGGTCGAACATTTCACCATCAACCCTCATTGGCACAACCCCATCATTCTCTAATGTAGTGACCAATTTGCGATAAATCAACTCGATGCCGTCTGCCCAATTTGCATGCTCACCATCATCTGGTTTATCCTTAAGGGCCCGTTCAAGATCATCAATGATTGGTAAGTAATTTTTGACGACTCTACCGACCGCCTCCTTATTATATTGATCGCGATCACGGTTGATGCGCTTTTTATAATTTAAAAATTCTGCTTTCGCCCTTTGCCAGCCGTCCAGGTATTCAGCTGCCTTGGCCTCGCTAGCTTCCCAGGCTGCTTTTAGTAATTCAAGTTTCTCATCAACTGGGATGTCATAATTTTCAAGGGTTTCGTTTACCGACAAATCGGTTTCTTCCTCCAAAGGACCATTGTCCTCTTCGACCTGGTCTTCAGGATGGTTTAAATTCCCATTGTCTGTTTCATCCTTGGTTATTTCCTCTTCGAGGTTTTTTTTCTTCTTTTTTGTTGACATATTTATTTTTTACTCCGAAAAAGTATCACCTACCAATTCACTCAGCAATCCAGCAACATACCTTACCGTAGAAATGGTGTGAGCGTAAGGCATCCGTGTTGGTCCCAGAACACCTAAAGCGCCTGTAGCAACCCCAGGAATTCCATAGCGGGATAAAACCACCGAGCACTCACTTAGATCTTCCCAGGTACCTTCGCCACCGATCAAAACATGAACATCACCGCTGCTAGGCCCCATTACCGTTTGAGAAAGTAAATCTTCGAGATGACCACGTTGCTCCCAGAAGCGAAGAGCTCGATGGGCTACACCAGGCTCGGAAAACTCAGGTTCAGCAAGCACATTGGAAATCCCATCCCGGTAAATTTCGCCGGCAAGAAGTTTGTCAGAAAGATGCATTTCGTCGGCGATCAAACGTATAATATCCTGTTCTAAGGTGTCATCTCTTTGATCAACCAGAAGTCTGAAGACATATTCGGTGTCTTTCCCCTGGGCAATAGCATTCAGCCATTCTGAAACCTGACTCAATCGTTCTTGAGAAACCGGTTCGGCCAGGGCAAGCATTTGTTGGTTGACTTCGCCCCCTTCGAAGACAAGAACCATTAGCACTTGACGGCCACGGGTTGCGATCAGTTCGAGGTGTTTAAGACGAGCATGTTCTGGGTGGAGGGATGTTACCAGGGATGCTGCCTGTGATTGGCGAGCTAGAATGGAGGCTGCCAGGCGCATCCATTGATCGAAATCGTGTCTGGCTTGATAGAATTGGTGCTGGATAGTTCTTTGTATTTGCTCAGGTAAAATGGTCTTTCCCATTATCTGGCTTACAAAGTAACGATAGCCATCTTCTGTGGGGATGCGTCCTGCAGAAGTGTGTGGTTGTTGTAAATATCCAGCGTCCGTCAGCGCAGCCATTTCGTTTCGGACCGTTGCTGAACTAAAATCCAAGTTGTAGTCTTCCACCAGTTTTTTCGAACCAACTGGTTGGGTGGAATCCACAAATTCCCGTATCACCAGGGCTAGGATTAGTTTCTGTCTTTCAGTCAATGTGTTCATCCGCTAACATTTTTAGCACTCTACGTTGCTGAGTGCTAAAACTCCAGCTAACATTATACTTGCTAGGTAAAATCGAGTCAAGAATCCATAGGTCTACCGACAGAATTCTTATATGAAATTAACAGAAACTATGGAAAACATTGATCCCACCTCATTCAGGATTGTAAAAATCATGAGTTCATCATCACAAGAGTTATCAACTCGACGGTTTATATTCCTTTTTTAACTGGGTCGGGAATTTACTTGAACTAATTATTCTCCCCACCTAGATCTGCTTGTACTGACTTCTGTCAGGAATTTTAGTGTGTTTGTTAAATCTTCCCCTTCTGGTACCTGAAAGGTGACTTTCTCAGCTGAAGTGGGATGTATGAAGGAAATACATCTTGCATGTAAGGCTAAACGATCGATAAGAGGGGTTTCATTGACGTCACCGTAGAGTGGGTCAGCAAGGATGGGATGACCAATGCTGTAAAGGTGGGCGCGAATCTGGTGCGTACGACCTGTTAAAGGTCGGGCTTCGACCAGGGCATACTCTTCATATCGCCTAAGGATACAAAATGATGTTCTCGCCGGTTTTCCATTTTTCTCATCAATAATGGTGCGTTTTCGACGTCCAACATTGGAACGCAGAGGTTCGTTGACCTCTATCTTCTCCCAGATGGGTACGCCAACGATGATCGCCCAGTATATTTTCTCAACCAGGTGCCGCGAAAATTGGTTATTTAAGTGACGGTGGGCTTCTTTGTTTCTAGCAAGGATAACAATACCGCTAGTTGACATATCTAAACGGTGGATGATCCATAGTTTTCCATAGTGAGGTTCAAGGAGGGACTGTAGGTAAGGTTTTTCAGGATTGTATCCATCCGGAATGGAAAGCATTCCGGATGGTTTGTTGACCACCAACAGGTCATCATCCATATATATGACATCCGGTTTTGAAACCATCCTAGGATGTTTTTGCTTCACCACGCCGGACTCCCCACATCAACCACAAGGCGAAAACCATAAATATCGGTGCGACTACCATTATAGAATTGTAATTATTCCCACTCAGTTGGATGATCAAGCCATTGATGTTTGGACCAGCGATGGCCGCCAGAGTAGAGAATAGGTAATATAAACCCGTAAATGTACCGATACGAATATCTTCAACCATGTCCACCACCATTGGCAGGGAATTAATATTGATTAGTGACCAGGCGATTCCTGCCAGCATCATCGGAATACTGATGACTCGGATCACACCTAGGACAGGAGCGGTTGCCAAAGAGCTGGCAAGGATTTCCGGAGGCAGGAATAACATAAGAACGACCAGGAGCATCAATAGAGATAAGCCTATGGAAATGGTCACCCTTCTCCCAAGCCTTGCCCCTATGATGCCTGCCAGAAGGGCAAAGAGAACAAAAAACAAGGAAAGGTGGCCTAAAATACTGGCGCCATCAGCTTCATTTAGGTGGAGATGGTTGACTGAATACAAGGTGAAAAACGCTTCTATGGCGTTGTAGCCGACAAACCAGCTGAAAATTGCTAAAAATAGGCGCAGTGCACTTTTATCTGAGTCCTGCCAGACTTCACGCAGGCTTTCCAGCATCTTTGGTTGTCTTTCGACTTGGTGGTAATCCTTCGGTTCTCTGATGAAAATTAATACCAGGGCAGCTGCTATTATCACCAGCCCAGAACCCATCCAAAACGGAAAATTTGGATTTTGTTGATAAAGCATACTTCCAACTAGAAAGGCAATAATTGCTCCGAATCCTCCCATGAAATTGATAATCCCGTTTGCCTGGGAACGCTTTGGTGATGGGGTTATATCCGGCATTAAGGCAACAACGGGTGTACGCCACAAAGCCATGCTGAGCAACAAGGTAGTGGTGCAGGCGACGAACAAAGGTAAAACTGACGCGATTGGGATAAAACCGAAAGCCACGGCTGAGATCGGGGCGCCGATTAGGATGAAGGGGAGTCTTCGACCGAGTGGGGTACGGAGGCGATCCGACCAAGCTCCGACCGGTGGTTGGATAAAAAGTGCCGCAATATTATCCAATGTCATGAAGAATCCAATTAGTGCTGGAGCAAGTCCAAATTTATCCGATAAGAAGATAGGGACGAAAGCGTTATAAACACTCCAGATCACACTAACCCCGAAAAATCCAAATCCAAGCAAGAAAATTTTTCTGTAGTTAAATTTCATAATGTTTAACACAGCTCCTAAACTTTTGATTTGTCATTGCCTATTTATGGTCTCGATCAAGTTTTGCCAATATGGCCTTTTCTTCATCAGTTAATTCAATAACTTCCAATAATTCGGGTCTTCGTTCCCAGGTCCGTTTTAAAGATTGTTCCTTCCGCCAGCGATCAATATGGGCATGGTTACCAGACAGTAGAACTTCTGGCACATTCCAGTCGCGAAATTCAGCAGGTCGAGTATAGTGAGGATGCTCTAATAATCCCGATGCATGGGAATCTTTACTCGGGGCGTCCGAATCCCCGAGAACACCTGGGATCAATCGGGCAACAGCATCGACCATAACCATTGCAGGTAGTTCTCCACCCGTCAATACATAGTCACCAATCGATATTTCATCTGTAACCAGGTGTTCACGGACTCGTTCATCAATTCCTTCATATCTTGCTGCTAAAATTCCCATTCTGCTGTACTGGGACAATTCCCATGCAATGGCTTGTGTAAATAATCGACCCTGTGGTGTTACTAAGACCAATGGGCAGATTGGAGGGATTCCCAAAATTTCCTCAACAGCATAAAATACTGGTTCGGCTTTCATCACCATTCCTCCCCCGCCCCCATAGGGTTCATCATCTGTTGTATGATGCTTGTCTGTGGTCCAATCGCGTATATTATGTATGTGATAGGCCACCAACCCGTTTTCTTCTGCCCGTTTCAAAATGCTGGTCCTCAGGTAAGGGTTAAACACTTCAGGGAAAAGGGTGAAAATATCGAAACGCATAAAATGATTATAGCCTAAGTAACCTGACTCGTCCAAATGTGTGTATAAAAAGCAGACATTGATCAGCAATGTCAAAATTGGACAAGTTTTGCCTGGAGTGGTAAGATGGATTCATGTACCTTCGTGGAAGTAAGTGGTCGATGCTTCGAAAGCGCCGGAAACGATCGAGTCCCTGGCGCATTTTTCTTTTGTTATTGCTAATTGCAGGTGCATTATATGTAAACCAGATTGTAGTGCCAGCTACTCCCCCCCTGTTTGTTCCTACCCCAACCCCAACACAGGATCCAGAGTTATTTGTTAACCAGGCGGTCTCTTTTTTCAATGAAGGCAAGTTAACCCAATCCATTGAATCCTATAAGCAAGCAATTTTGGCTGACCCTGCAAACCCTTCCAATTATGTGAACCTAGCACGCGTCCAAATCCTTACAGGTCATTTTGATGAAGCCCTGGAAAATGCTGAATTGGGCTTGCTGCGTAATCCTGATAACCCTCTTGCCCATGCTATGCGTGCCTGGGCATTAGATTTTCAAGGGAATTACCTGGAAGCAGAGGCAGCAATCAAACGAGCGATTGAACTTGATGAGAATAATGCCATTGCCCATGCGATTTATAGTGAAATCCTGGTTGATACTGGCGATTACGATACCGCTGCTGAGGAATCGCGACTAGCCCTTGAGTTGGATCCCGCCTCACTAGAAGTCCGACGAGCCCGCGGTTATGTCCTATATTGGACAAGCAACTATGAATTGGCAGCCAATGAATATCAGGCTGCACTTTCTATTAATGACAAAATCCCGAATTTGCATCTCATGTTAGGGTACATACATGCAGCCTTGGGTGAATATGATCTCTCCGTCGAATCATTTAACCAAGCAAATGCCTTGAATCCCTCCGACCCCATTCCAGATTACGAAGCTTCGCGAGTTTATTTCACGATTGGTGAATTTGCCCGTGCTGTGCAATATGCTGAGCAGGCTGTTCGTGATGATCCTACAGATCCGGACCTTAATGGAAATTTAGGGATTATGTATGCGAAGAATAATGAACGGAATAAGGCAATTGAGTATCTCGGTCTGGCGGTTCACGGCGGGGTAACTGCGGATGGAGACATTGTGGAAGGAATCCCCCTATCCTACGATCTTCGAACCATTGAAATTTACTCGACCTACGGCTTGACTTTAGCACGAGAGGACCGCTGTGAAGAAGCCATTCCAATTTTCCAGGCAATGTTGACTGTTGCTCCCGATGATGAAATTGCTGTTTTCAACGCAGAAACAGGGCTGGAAATATGCCAGGAAAATCTCAAGAATCCGGTAGAAGGTTCTGAAGAGACTCAGTAGTCAACAGGATAAGCAGTAAATGGATCGCCAGCTTACTGGAAAGCGTCCTTCGTTTGGGAAAAGTCGAGGACATTTCAACCCCTATCGGATCTTGTTCCTGATTGCCAGCATTGGTGGCGGGATTTGGTTTATTTTTCAGATTGGATCTGAGCCATCGGATCTTGTGAAACCTCTTTTTTTACCTACCCCAACACCCACTCGATCAGCAAACTCGTTCATACTGGAAGCAGAGGCGAATTTTGAGGCTGGGAAAATTAATGATCCTGTTGAGAATGATGCCATTGATGCCTATCGAAAGGCGTTGACTCTCGAGCCAGATAATGTCCAGGCATGGACGGAGCTTGCTCGTTTGCTGACATATTCATCCAGTTTGCTTTCTACTCAGCAAGAAAAAATTGCCCGAATGGAGGAAGCTCGGGAAGCCAGCAGCCGCGCTCTCGAATTAGCTCGTGATAACAGCACAGTTCAGGCTATCCTTGCCCTAACCCTGGATTGGAGTGCATCAGTAGCTACGGATGATGACCAGAGAGAAGAATGGCTGGTTGAAGCTGAACAAGCAGCCGGATATGCATACAACCTTGATCCGGAGAATTATCTGGCCTTAGCCTTTTATGCTGAAGTCTTACTTGATCAGCAGAAATGGTCCCAGGCAGAACAACATGCGCGAACCGCTGTGGAACTGGCCCCAGACGTAATGGATACCCACCGAGTTTATGCCACGGTGCTTGAAACATTCGGACAATATCGAGTGGCGATCGAGGAATACGAGAAAGCTGCCGCAATCAATCCCAACCTGACTTTTCTCTACATCCGTATAGGGGTAATTTATCGAGAACTACAGGTTTACGAAGTCGCCCTTGGATATTTCGAAAAAGCGATTGCGATTAATAATTCCAACGGTGTCGAAGATCCCGTCCCCTATATCGGAATCGCCAAAACTTATGCCAGGCAGGGAGAGTTTTTCGTTGCATCCCTCAATGGTGAGAAAGCACTGAGTATTGATCCGACCAATGCTGATACCTATGGACAATTGGGCGATATCTACACTCGGGCTCGGAATTACGAAGGCGCAGTTGGCGTGTTAAAGTGCGCAGTTCGAGGCTGCACTGCGGAAGAAAACGAATTGGGTCAGGTAGATGTAGAGGGTTTACCTTTAACCAACATCACCGTGGCTTATTATTATGCTCGTTATGGTTCGGTGCTGGCAGCCCTTAGCCGTCCGGGGACCAATTACTGCCCAGACGCACTGCAGGTGCTCTCCCATGTAAGGGAGGCTTATCCAGATGATGGGGTGTTGATGAGCATCGTCCAGGAAAACGAAGCCATATGCCGGCTGATCCAAGAGACACCTGAAACCTGACCCAGATTAGTTTTTTGGGGGAATTATTGACAAATAGAAAAATTGATGATATCAATCGACATAATTTCATAAACCGGGGGAGATGACGCATTTCAACGTTCGTTTTTCAAGTAGATAATCGTAAATTACTAGTCAACGAATAAAGGAGGAACATAAAATGAAGTTGTTTTGGATAAATCTGATCATTGCGTTGTTTCTTTTGGTTGGTTGTGCCCAAGAATCAGAAATTACAGCAATTACAGAAAAACTAACTCAAGAAGAGCAAATAGAGAATGTACCAACCCAAGAACCAACAAATACCCTGGTTGCTATCACAGATACTATTGAACCGACAGTAATACCACCAAGCGACACACCTCTGCCAACGGATACACCCTTACCAACCGATACACCCCTACCCCCAACACTTACAGCACTTCCTGAGGGCGTGCTATTTCGGGATGATTTTGAAGGTGTTTTACAGCCAGGATGGACTTGGATCAATGAAGACCCCGACCGTTGGTCATTAGTTGGGGATGGCTGGTTAGAGATTATGGGGGAAAACCCAGCATTTTATACGGAAGGCGATTTTGGACTGATTAACTTTCTAACACGAGAAGTCCCTAGTGGCGATTTCATGATAACGGCTCATCTCCAATCCAATCCTAATGAAAATTTTCAACAAGCAGCCATTTATATCTTTGAAAACGAGAATAATTATATTGCACTCAATATTGGGTTTTGTGGACCTTGTAAGGTTGGTGGTCCGGGATTTTTTATGGAAACATTTATAGACAATAATCCATTTGAAAATGCATATATGGTTAAACGAGCTCCAAATGACACGGATGTCTATTTACGATTGGTAAATCAAGGCGGAAGTGTTATTGGTTACTATGCAACGACACCAGGAGAATGGCAAAGAATTGGTGCCTTTGGGAATTTTTTTGATTTCAAGTATATAGGATTGGGGACTACAAATTCTACTGCGAATGCTGTAGAAAATGATATCGTTTCCAGGTTTGATTACTTTGAGATTTCTTTGCCATGATCTTTGGATCATTATAGATGACTTGAGTGCAAGAGCCGGGTTTTTTCGAATAAGAAGGGAAAAGTCTAACACTTTTCGATGATAGGATTGCAAAATAAGGATTTACGAGCTAGAAAAACCCGGTTTGTTGGTCTGTTTTTCCACTTTTGATTTCATCGGCACTTTTT
>CAZTJD010000054.1:15478-24791 GCA_964613985.1 uncultured Anaerolineales bacterium | reverse complement strand
TTCAAGGGCCCGCTTTATTTCGCTGCGGACGGCACCTAGGACGGGCTCACCCCAGAACTATGGAAGAGCGACGGCACCTATACCGGCACTGTCCAGGTCAAAGACATTAATCCAGGTGCGGATAAAGGTTCATACCCTGCCTATATCACCAATTTTAATGGCACAGCCTTTTTCGCCGCCTGGGAAGAGACGAACGGGGAACAATTATGGACATCCGACGGGACAGAGGGAGGAACCCAGATCCTCAAGATCATTAACCCATCCGTAGATGACACTTATATTTACGGATTGGAGGTGATCTCTGATACGCTCTTCTTCAACGCGAAAGCCCCAACCTATGGAGAAGAACCTTTTACGAGCGACGGCACCCCAGAAGGCACATTAATGTTAAGCGACATCAATCCTGGTTCAGCGGATTCATCCCCAGAGGATTATGTATTCGCATGTGAAAGAGTGTTTATGCGTGCATCCCATATTGATTACGGGACTGAGCTGTGGGCATACGGAATACCCCCGGTTGATCTTGTTATCCAAAAGCAGGTCAATCCTGGCGGATTAATCGTTGAGGGTGACCCAATCACCTACACCCTGACCTACAGCAACATTGATATTGGTACTGCTTTCGGTGCCACCATTCTCGACCAGGTGCCATCAGATATTACGGACCTAAGCTACACCAGCAGCCTGCCTATCACGCCAACCGGATCAATTTCCTACACCTGGGACCTGGGAGATATCCCCCCAGGCACCGGCGGTGTGATCACCATCACAGGGACCTTCAGTCCCCTTATCGGCGGATACATTGACATCACCAACACGACCGTCATCTCCTCAAGCGTTGAAGATGAAAACCCGCTGGACAACACATCCACCGTGACCAGCCCCGCTTTCTCAGAGATCCCCATCGCTGGATTGTCTGTAACTAACGACAGCCCCACCCCTGTAAGCAGCATGACGACGCTGACGGCAACAGTCAGCAGCGGGACCAACGTGGCTTATGCCTGGGATTTTGGCGATGGGGTTCTTGGAAGCGGTTCCGTGGTGCAGCATGAATACCCCGCGACTGGCGAATATACCGCCGTCGTCACCGCCACAAACTCACTTAACTCCCTCGTTGGCAGCACGATGGTGACGGTTGAGGTTTGGGAACCCTTGGGATATCTCTATGTGGAACCTGCGGGTATCTGCGGTGGTCACAGCCCATGTTACGATGTAATCCAGGACGCTGTGGACGCTGGAAGTGAATATGATGCCATCCTGGTCGCCGGCGGGACCTACGCAGTTTCCAATACCATTGGCGGCGATACCCAACTTGTTTTTATCCAAGATACACTGTCAATTAGGGGTGGTTACAGTAGTGACTTCTCCACCAGGGACCCTATCGCTTATCCTACGATCCTTGATGCCCAGGACGACGGAAGGGGAGTTACGATTGAGAGTTCTACTGTTATTTTCCCGATTCTGGATGGCCTGATTATCAGGAATGGGTATATTGGACAAACAACCGGCTTTTCTGGCGGCGGAATCTTAATAAATGAATTTGCCAGAGCGATAATCCAAAATTGTGAAATCTTTGATAATTATGGATTTAGAGGAGGTGGAGTTTCCATTACCTATACTCCCCATGTAAAGATCACAAACAACCAGATCCATGATAATTCTAGTTATGACACCAGCGGAGTTTACGTACACCAGGCTGATAATGTGGTTGTCTCCAACAACAAGTTGTACAACAACACTTCAGAATCGACCTCTACTTATGGGGGTGTATATCTAGGCCAGACCGATGATGCCTATATTTATGGAAATGAAATTTATGGAGATCCTGACATGGATGGTATCGGAGGTCATTGGAATCAGCGAACGCTTATCGAACGAAACGAAATTTACGGAAGTGCTACTGCAATCGCCCTCACGCTAGACAACGACTATAGCCTAATAAAGGACAACCTGTTGTATGATAACTATTGTGGGATTAAACTGGAGGGCAACTACCATACGGTTCAAGGAAATATCATTCATTCATCATGGACTGGTATGTTTATCGGGGCTGACTCTGAAGAAACGGCTACCGGTCTTAAGCTTATTGGGAACCAGGTCCATCACAACCAGGCGATTTCATATCCTGGAATTCGAATTGCTTCTCATGAACAGGGATTGATCGCTAACAACCAGATCCACGATAACACCGCCAGTGAAAAAGGTGGGGGCCTCTATATTACCTTATGTGATCAACTGGATATCTCCAACAATTATTTCTACAATAACACCGCGAACTGGGGCAGTGCCATCTATTCATTAGATAACACCAATTTAAATATATTCAATAATATGGTCACAGATAACCACCCAGGTTTATATGAAAGTTCTGTCCATCTTGAAAATACGACGGCGATAATGACACATAACACAATCGCCCGAAATATGGGAACTGGAGAGACTTACGCCATAATTTTGAACGGGGGGCAGCTAAATATGGAAAATAATATTGTTGTAGCTCATTGGGCAGGTGTTGTAGTGGGAGGAACCGCAGTGATCGATCATACCCTGTGGGGAGCTGGAGAATGGGATAACCTTTATTATGATTATTCTGGATCGACGATTACCGAAACAAATGGGATTGATGGCGACCCAGCTTTCCAAAATCCGGATGAATACAACTACCATATCACCACAACCTCGGCTGCACTGGACGCTGGGGTTGATGCCGGTGTGACCGGTGATATCGACGGTGAAGTGCGCCCGTTAGGGACCGGGTTCGATATCGGTGCGGATGAGCTGAATTACGATGTCCTCAGCCTGCCGCCTGGCAGCTCAATTTCAACCTCGGATGGACTGCTGGATTTAATCTCGGATAGCACCTGCACCGGCACCTTCACAATCACCTATTCCTCCCTTTCTACGCCAACTTACGGTACAGGTAACATGATGGTTGGTGGGATGGTATTCCACCTGGAAGCAACTAACTCGTCCGGAGACCCGGTCATATCGGTCTCGCCGCCGATGACGCTAACAGTCGGCTACGATGAGGGAGCACTCCTGGTCGATATGGATGAGGTTGACCTGGAAATCCTCCGATATAATGTCGGCTTAGAGGATTGGGTGGCTCTGACCCTGATTGAACTGGACACCCTGGCGAACACGATCACAGTGGTACTCGATCATTTTTCGGAGTTCGTAGTGGCTGGTCCCGGAGTCCCATACCGGATCATGCTACCGTTGATTCTTAAGGATTAATCACTAATCGTCTTTCCCCAAGGGAAAAATCCTAAAGGCACTAACGAATTAATTGAAGTGCCCGTTTATTTGGAAGCACCAGGCCGGTTGAGCATTCTAACTGTAAATTTCACGTCTAGCAACATACCAGCTTGTCGCAACCTCACCGCTGCTTTCAATGGGTGGGTGTGCAGATAACAATTACGGTGGGTGGGAGATATTGAAAGAGCTTCGTCTATAGAAAGAAAGCAGGTATCGAATCATAAATAACGCAAATGAAAAATCCAATAGCAATAAATTAGAGTTTCAATTCCTGGCGAAGTATGTTTTTTTTGTTGAGATTTCAAGACGACAAGATGAACAATTCTATCCTGGATCACCTGAATATGAGCATGTGCATATTCAGGCAATGGAGTTGGTTGGCAATGCTATTGAAGAGGAATTTGGTAATCAGGTTCAATATTTATTTGAGGGCACTGTCTCGACTCGGATAGATAGAATAGAAACGGGCAGCATAACTGGTACCGTGGTTCTAATCTTAGGTGCTGGACTTGCAGTTTATGAGTTTATTTCAAAATACCGAGATTTCTATGACAGTCTCGTGTTACTTAAGAGACAATTACGATCATTTATCAATCAAGCCCTTCAAAGAGCTTTTAGAAATTCCATGAGGATAAATACCAATGTAGTATTGACAAGAGTCCCAATTCACATAGAAACTCCCCAAGCACAAGCTACAGATCGTGATCCCCCTGCCCTTTATTTAAAAACCTTTTTCTGGTATTTGATCATAATGAATATTCTGTTGATGATCATTATTGCTTTGCTAGTTTACCCAGCTATACAAATGGTCTATCTATCGTCTCTAAAATGACAATTTCCATCAATGTTATCAAGGGATTGCGAAAATTTATGATATGGAATTGGGGAATGAATAAAAAATTCTAACATGTCAAGGAAAAGACGGTCAGCCGTGCAAAACTCTTGCGTGTGTAGACAACAATTACGGCGGATTGGAGATTGTTAGGAAGGTGTAACTGATGCCCTAATATGGAGTGATGAGTATTCTGTAGAACACCATATATCATTGTTGCCGTTTCCTTGAACGGTGTGATTTCCTGTCTGATCGAAATCGTTTTGTTTTACAAAACAAGATCATTGATTTAGATACTTTTCTAGTATCTCTCAATCTGTACTTTCAATCTCCCAAAATCTGCTACATCTGCATGAGAATGACCATTGGAATCTGTTATCACAACTTCGGATGGATTAGTCAAAGCTATACAACAAAAAATATCACCATCTTTTTCGACGCACAATGATTGAAGACGTTTTTGCTTTTCATATTGCCATTTTTGCAGCTTATCGAAAAGGTCTTTCATCGATGAAGATTCAAAATATTGAAGATTCTGCTTATTCTCATTTGTCATATTTTTACTCCTTTTGTATTCTACTCTTGATGAAGGGATGGCGAACTACTTGCTTGTTTACACATACACCAAATCAATGAAAAAAACGTTTCATTTCGCTTGTGAGATTCTCAATTGTTACATCAACATTCTCACCAAATATAAAACTTATATTTTCAAGTTGAATAGTGTCACTAGGAAAAGTGAATTGTGAAAGTCGTTCTGTAATTATTTTTTCTGTTTTTTCCTGCTTTTTCCCTTTCTTTTTTGCTTCACTAGCAATAATAAAATTCGTTTTTGGTGTGATGTTGAAATGTGTCTTCTTACCTTCAATTTTCACTTGAAAGTGGTTACTCATTATATTGGCAAAAATATCACCAAGTAAATCTTTCGGCTCTAATTCACCTTCCTCTATTTCTATCAAGAGGATTACCTCCTTGTTTTCTTTGTTTATAACTATGACATCGATGAAACTCTTAGATTCAAGTCATAAGTGCAACAAATAGTCGGTCAAGAAAGGCAAGTTGAGCGAAGCCTAACCCCTCATCCCCCTCCATTTCTCAAATAGAATGGCTGGTTCTCTCAGCCATTCTGTTACCCGAATGGCTAATTTAAATTCGGCCTTCTGCAAAGCCAAACGATGTTTTACCGTTCAGCCAACTTTTCCTCTCCTATGCAGAATAGCTTTCTTTCATTCAGCCGTTTACGACACCTTTGTAGATTTTGGTGTTTTCCCAAACTGCCGTAAGGGGCTGTCCTGAAAGGTCAGAAATTTAGGCCTAATAAATAAAGAAAAAGCTGAAGTAAAAAAAGCGGCAGCACTATACAGCAGCCTTTTACCCTCCTCCTGACTACCTTCAGTCATCCGCTTCTCATATTGGTTTTTCTGGATATTATATATTGAACGTCTGTTCTAATTATGATATAATCTAGATGAGAGAAAGAACATCCTTTCCTTCTTCTGAACCTTAACATCTCCCCATACATAATCCTCTTACGATTGGATGGTTTTCCACAGAATGTCTGGTTCATTTTGCGATTCAGGTAAACTTCCTTTTAATCTGTCATAAGTAAAACGAAGAATTACAACATACCCTCCACCATAGGATTAAGTTTTCTATAGTTCCTCCAATCCCTCTGATTGGGTTCAAACGCAACTCATCAACACCAATGATATAGGGGGGGGTACCCCCAATATGAGGTTTTCTAAGGTTCTTAAAACCCAACCACTCTAAAAACCGGGTATTCGCTGATAATAAAACTTCCTTTTACACATTAGCATACCCAACAATTCAATCCCCAATGCAGTCTTTAACATACCTAGTAGACTGTCCATCGTCATTCTTAATAATGTCATTCCGGTGCGCCAGGGAAAGCCTGTCTTGAAAACATTTACTTGCCTATTGTTCTGCGATAACGAAACTGGAATTGGAAAACGAAGCTTGCATGTAGATATCCAACTCAATTTATTCCAGCGCCAGTTGACTCCAAAATTCTCTGAATTTCTCCACTCGTTTGATATCTTTATGATGCAATAAAAAAGGGGATACATCCTCTGATAGCTGCTTGAAATCATAGGTTGATATCCTTGAAGATACCTCTTCTCGCAAACCTTCAGGCGTTTCTATACCCAACTTTTGCTTCAAAAAACCCTTATCCGGTTTCGTTCTACCAGCCAGGTAGGTAATATCGTAAAAATCCCTGCCCATGGGTCTTTTCCGATTCACTGCAGTGTAGATCTTTTGGGAAAAAAGTATATTCAAGGGTGTTACTCGGATTTCGGTAAACACGTCAAATTTGTTAATCAGCATGATCTCAGGTTCATACGGGTAGTCTTGGGCTATCGTATCAACTTGAATGAGAATCTTTTCATCCCGAAGGCGAGATAAGCCTTGTTCATAAAGTATCTTTGGAAACTTCATATAACATCGATACGCGCCTTTAGCCACATTCCTGATTTCCACCTCAAAGCCTTCTAATACCAGGAAACGCTCAACCTTCTGAATTACCTCTTCGAATTCGGACCAGGTTAAACCAAAATTATCTAGATCAATATCCTCAGAAAATCTGTTATTGCCATAGACAATCCGTAGGGCTGTTCCACCTAAGAGAACCAAGCTGCTGGCATGTATGCTTTCAAATATCGCTTGTAGAACCTTATATTGTAAATACTCCCGCAGGATAGCCCGTTCAAATATTTGCAAGTTTTGGGGATACTGTTGTTGAATCTGTTCGAAATCAAGCATGGATATACTCCAGCAGAAGGTGCACTTTCCCCTCAAGCGCTTTATTGTTGAATATTTTAAGATACTTATTGAACAATGGATTATCCGCCAATCCGGCTAGCTCCTGCCTATTCCACCGCAACCCTTCAAAATCATCCGTTGAGCTAATCCTGGTATTCCAGTAAAGATAATCCAAGACGGTCTTCTCCAGGCTAGCGATTTTGTACTTGATGAATCTAGCATGTTCAATGACATTGTAGCCAAACATCAGCGTAGGCTTGATCCTATGGTAAATGAATCTGCCCCACTTGCTGTTAAGCTGCTTGGTCTTACGCGAGCTGATGCTGGTTATACCCAGCACTGACTCGGGGATGATGTGATAATGCGCCAGGGCTGACTCTCTGCTGATATAGGATGGTTCATAAATCCGGTTAGCCAGCATGAACAGGCGGCCTTGATCAACCTTAACACCGGCAAATAAATAATAACCACTGGCCAGTGGTTGGATATATCCTCTATCCAACCAATCATTTAACTGCTGCCGGTGGAAATCAGGATCGATCTTCCGGACATCATTGAGGTTAAATACCAGCAAATCCTTAGCCTGGTTTTGGAATTCTCTAAATCGCATGAATTATTTCTTTATGTCAATATTATTGTTTACATTAAGAAATATTTTACTTACCTTTGTTAGCCATGTCAAGCTTGAACTATTGTCAATAGTGTTACCTTCGGTAACGCCAGCATTGCTCACTTATTTTGACAAGTCAATTTAACCTGATGAATTCTTCATTAAAAAGATTCGGAACAAGCCTCGAACATATTAGGTTCCCTATATTCTGCGATCTCATCTTTTATTCAAATATTCCATAAAATGTCGATATTAATTATGAGTCCTCTGAAAAAACTCAATTAGAAAAATCTATTTCAGCTGTCCGATAAGGCGAAAACGCCAAAAAGATCGAAAAAAAGTGTGATGTGAAATTCAAAAAATTAAAAATAGGGGTATCTACAGACGATTTTCTGGATTTTTTCTGGCTTTCTAGCTTGTTTTTGGTCTTCCAATAACGGCAAATTCGCCGCACATTACTCATGGCGGCCGAACCAATAAGCAACATACTGACGCGGGGTTGACCCCGCACCGGCACCTTACCATTACGAAAGGGATGTTTCAAAGATCGTACAGTTGACTCGACGGCTTCGCGCAAGTTCTGCCCGTTTTCCCTTGCTTGAGCAGCCAACTGGCGTCTACGGGTGACATGCTGTTGCTGTTTGGAGAAGCGCAGGACTCGTTTGGGTCGCCGCTTGAGCGGTTTGGCGGGACACTGCGCAGCGAAGGGGTAGCTTTGGCAATTATTGATAGTCGCTATCACAGTTAACCACGCTGCCCATCCCACCTTATGCAAGTGAAAAACTTGCCCCATCCTGATCGGGCTAACCTGCATTTGGGTGTTTTCCCGGCTTCCTACTTGAAGTAACTTGCAGAATGGCGGTGTCCCATTCTGCCGTAGGGAAAAAACTCTCGAACTCCACTTTCTCCCATTTCTTTGGGATCGGTCTTGTTATCAAAGAATTCTTAGCTTCTTGCTAAAACCATGCAAAAAAATTTTGTTCGAAAGGCATCATGCTTGAGGCGTAAAGTGTCGCAAACCTGGTCGAGACCCTCTTCGGTGTTTTGTGCCTTAGATCAGCACCGGTGTTTTTGCTGAATGTCGGTGTGGTCACCCGAAAAAAGAACGCTGACTTACGCTTATTAGCAGCACGGGCGTTTGCTAGTTTTCTCTCTACGCTCATGTTTGCTGTGGTCTTCCTTATCCCCGACCAGGGATTCATGGGATTAGGATTGCCAATGCTGGGAATTGATCTAAAACACCAGCTCCAGCCGACTCGCGTTCCGCTTCGCTCCACGCAAACGGCTGACGCTACCGTTCAATACAGTTCCTAAAAATCGGTCGCTGATAAAATTTTCTAATCTTTTCCGACCTTCATAAAAAAGAATGCGGTGTTATAATTTAGAATAGGGATAAGATTTGCCTTGTGGAAGTATTGATTTTGGAACGCTACAAGATGTCCTTTGTGAAGAAAAATTAAGGGCAATATGAAAATATATAAAATGAATCTTTTCTGGTAGGGTTATTGAATGATTTCAGGTTCATTTCGTAAATGCAAGGGATAGCGAAATCCAGGACAATCTGGTGCATCAATTAACGATTAAACAATTGCACATATTACAATTTTCAGGTAAACTTCATGTACCTGGGTATAGAAAAAAATTCAAATACCTATAGCAGCGAAAAGGAGGTGTAATCGAAGCTGAATAGATAATTCTCTGATTAAATAACCAATTTTATTCACCGGTCACCTATGTGACTCGACCAACTGCATCCGTTATGAGCATTAGGAGTCAGCATTCCATTTATTAATTTTCAAGCCCCTAATCAAGGGATGCAGATCCGTACATTA
>CAZTJD010000054.1:0-15378 GCA_964613985.1 uncultured Anaerolineales bacterium | reverse complement strand
CATTCCATTTATTAATTTTCAAGCCCCTAATCAAGGGATGCAGATCCGTACATTATATTTCTCGAGGAGGATGATTACAGCAGGACCAATTTACCCTAAAACCCCACCCCTCTCTGCAGAACAGAATTTCGAACGAGAGGAGATCAGCGCTTATTTTGTAGAGTTCGGCAGTGATCCCTTGGTCGATGGCACCAGTGCGGAGACATTGGCTTCTGAAAAAGCAGCCTTTGAAGCGGATGCTGCCGCGATTGGCCTGGACTATAGGGAGCGGTTCACATTCACTACCCTTTGGAATGGGATTTCCATTTCTCTTAATGAGAAAGATGTCAATAAGCTCTACACCCTGGCTAGCGTCAATGCGATTTATCCGGTTGTGGAAGTCCAGCTACCCGAGGTCTTCCCAGGCAACGAAACAGAAATGGCAAACGCGATCCAGATGACCGGTGCAGATATCGCTCACAGCGAACTAGGATTAACTGGCGCTGGTGTGAAGATAGCGATCATGGATACCGGCATTGACTATGACCACCCCGACCTTGGTGGCTGTTTTGGAATTGGATGCAAGGTGTTCACCGGCTATGACTTCGTTGGTGATGACTACGACTACGGTCTGACCCCTGTCCCCGACGATGACCCTGATGACTGCAATGGTCACGGCACCCATGTTTCCGGGATTGCTGCCGCTGATGGGACTGTGGTAGGTGTAGCACCAGGAGCATCCCTGGGCGCTTACCGGGTCTTTGGTTGTGAAGGATCGACCGATTCTGATATCATGTTAGCTGCCATGGAAATGATCCTGGCGGACCACATGGATGTGCTTAATATGAGCATCGGTGCAGCATTCTGGGGTTGGCCTCAATATCCTACCGCTGCTGCAGCAACCAATCTGGTTTTGCAGGGTGTTGTTGTAGTTGCTTCGATTGGGAATGAAGGCGATTACGGCCTGTATGCGACCGGAGCCCCAGGAACAGGTAGGGACGTAATCGGGGTAGCTTCCTTTGATAATACCTACTCCACCTTGCCTTATGCGATTGTGGACGAAATTATTTACACTGGAGGGGAACAGGTAAACAGTACTGATGCTTTCAATGTACCCTTCATCCCGATGACCTACACGGGTCCAATCCCAACTTCTGGGACTGAAGATATTGTTTACATTGGAAGAGCTTGTCCTGGTGATACACTGGAGGCGGATCCAACTGGTGTGATCGCCCTCATCGCACGCGGTGACTGCAGTTTCTATGATAAGGCGAATTCAGCTGTTATGGCTGGTGCAACCGGTGTGGTCATCCACAACAACAGCTCCGGATTGTTCGCCGGTACCCTGGGTGAAATGCTAGACGGTGTCACGCCCGTTGTCGGTATCTCGCAGGAAGATGGTCTGGCCATCCGAGCCATCACCTTCCCAACTTGGACCTGGACCGACCAGCTCCAGGTGGAACCTAACCCAACCGCCGGACTGATCTCCGACTTCAGCTCTTATGGTTTAGCTCCAGACCTGAGCCTGAAACCCGACATCGGCGCTCCTGGTGGCGATATCTACTCCACAGTGCCAATCGAACAGGGCTATTATGCTTCTTTCAGCGGTACTTCCATGGCCTCGCCTCATGTCGCTGGCGCGGCTGCCCTGATGCTGGAAGCTCACCCTGGTATTCGCTCTGAATACATGCGCACCCTCCTGCAGAACACGGCAGACCCCCACGATTGGTCTCTATTGCCTGGTTACGGTTACTTAGAGCCAGTCTTCCGTCAGGGTGCCGGGATGCTGGACATCGACGATGCAATCCTGGCTAGGGATGAAGTGGTTGTCCTCCCAGGGAAGCTGTCTCTTGGCGAAGGGTCCGTCGGACCGACCACCAAAACACTCACGGTAAGGAACTTCTCAGATGAAGAAAAGATCATCTTCCTGGATTGGGAAAGCGGTATCGCAGTTAATGGCATCATCGATATCGAAGATTTCTGGTTGACAGATGAATTTATAACCTTCAGCAGGAACCCATTGGTTATCCCCGCAGGTCAAGCCAGAGTGGTGAGCGTCACCATCACTCCACCAACAGTTGACGAAGATCCATATGATTTTGGCGTTCCCTGGAACACGCTCTATGGTGGCTGGATCACATTATACGAGGTTCCCGCGGTAATTCCCCTAGGAGAAAAACCAGCCAATGGTGATCTGCCGGATTATCGCGTGCCCTATGCCGGGTTTGCGGGGGACTTCCAGGATATTGAACATCTCGATAATCTTTATGGGATGCCCGTTATTGGCTACTTAGATGGAGAATACTTCTATTTTGAACCAGGTCATGTCTTCACCCTCGAAGGTGGAGATGTCCCATACTTATTGTTCCACTTAGATCACCAGTCGCCGCACGTAATCGTTGAGGTTCTCAATGGCATGACTGGCCGTCGTGCTTACCCAATCTATTCCAAGATCTGGGATTGGGACTTCTTCGGGCGTAGCTCCACAAGCAGCTCCTTCTGGGCTGAGCCCTGGGATGGCACCAGGATTCTCTGGAACCGGATGATCAATGTACCAGATGGTGCTTACCAGTTGCGGGTTCGTGTCCTGAAGGCATTGGGTAATCCTATGAATGCTAATGATTGGGAGGTGAGGTCTACACAGATGTTTATCATTGATCGGCCCTAGGGAAGATTTTAAAATCTGATCCTTAAACAGCTGAATCAGGTTTAATGTTAGGGGCTGTCCAAAATTGGGCAGCCCCTTCCTTTTTCCACACACAACCAGTTTGGATTATTCTATGGGACCTTCGAAACCCATTTCAGGTAAGTTTTTTATATCCATCTTCGATCATGGACAACCTTAGGACACTTCCCTCTCCAAGTGGTGGAGAGGTAGATCAAATACTTGTTCGAAAATAGGGTTATAAGATCACCTGACCGATAAAATTCAAGCTGGGTTGTTTCGATAATAAAACCCGCTATAAAAATTAGTTAAATATCGTAAGATGACGAACCTTGAAACGTTCTAAGATATAAAAAAAGGAAAATAACATGAATTTTGAAAATAAAGTTGTCCTGATTACAGGGGCAACTGGTGGACTGGGGAAAGTAGCCGCTCGTGAGATGGCAGCGCGTGGTGCGAAATTGGCACTTCTGAGTCGCAATTTAGATCATTTGAACGCGCTGGTAGACGAGTTAAGTCTCAATCGAAATCATACATTGGTATACTCCGCGGACTTGACAGATCCCATAGCAGTCGATGAAGCTGCAGAAGCTATCATGAAGAGGTTTACTAGGTTAGATGTCATTCTGCACCTGGTTGGTGGTTGGGTTGGGGGTGTTTCGGTTAGTGACCTGGACCCTGGTGATGTAGCCCAGATGATTAACCAGCATGTCTGGACGACGTTCCATGTTGCCCAGAAGTTCATCCCACACCTGCTTGCCAATCACTGGGGTCGTTTTATGGTCGTCTCTGCTCCTACGGTAACATCACCAAGACCCAAGGGTGCGCCATATGCCATAGGCAAAGCAGCCCAGCAAGCTTTGGTTTTGACTCTCGCACAGGAACTGAAAGGGACCGGGGTGACTGCCAATATTCTCTCTGTAAAAGCGATTGATGCTAGCCATGCCAGGGAGAATGATCCATCCCCCAGGAATGCTGATTGGGCAACTCCCGAAGAAATTGTCGCGGCAATGTTTTATCTTTGTTCTGAGGAAACTCAGTTGGTAAACGGGGCAATCATTCCTATTTTTGGTGGCGGAAAATAATAAGTAGCCTGCTCTTACTTATATAAATACTGGTAAGTTGGAGGCCTTGCGCGGACATGAGTTCCAGTACAAGGTGGTAGACGAGCACACCTCCCCCTGGAGTTTTCCACTTTTTGTTTGGTGTGAATTGCTAGCCCTGCTGCTGTTGGCAATTCCATCGGGTAGGAAAATTAGATGCAGCATAAGATTTTATCTTGTGCAGCCACAACTGAACGAACAAATTACAAATTTGTTCTACATAAGATTGTTAGATCTTCTCCCGGCGGGTCGTAGAACTGCCTCCAATTGATGGACAATAACAAGATATACCTTGATTTCTAGATCGACCATTTTTTTATAATCCGGTCTGTCGATTCAGGGTAAAATTACATCAAATGAAACAAGTTCAAACCGGGGAACGAAAATTTGGTAAATCAAACCGAAAACGTCCTCAACAATCGCTATTCTCACAGCTGAGTCAAAAAAATATTGCTGAGTCTATAAATATCTAGCAGGAAAACGATGGAAAATTCTGATCAACTTTACACGCAATACCAATCACTGAAAGACCAGGTTCACTTTCACAACTACCGTTACCATGTGCTGGATTCACCCGTCATTAGTGATTACGAATTTGATCAGCTCCTGGTAGCGTTACGGGAAATTGAAGCCCATCATCCAGACTGGGTGAGCCCGGATTCACCCACCCAACGAGCCGGCGCCCCTCCTGCTGAAGGTTTCGCCAAGGTCAGGCATCCCGCTCCAATCCTCAGCCTGGCGAATGCCTTTAGTGAAGCGGAAGTACGTGCCTGGCTGGAGCGGATCTCCCGGATTGATGAACGTGTTCTGGAATCTGACTTCAACGTAGAACCCAAACTGGATGGTCTAACCGTCGTGCTTCATTACCGTGATGGTGTTTTCGTTCAAGGAGCGACACGTGGGGATGGAGAGATCGGCGAAGATATCACCACCAACCTGCGAACGATCAAAGCTCTGCCTTTGAAAATCCCGGTCCAACAAACGACCTTTGGGATCCAATCCCCCTCCCTGCCTTCCTACCTGGTGGTGCGTGGCGAAGCCTTTATCCGCATCCCGGATTTTGAGAAACTCAATAAGCGCTTGGAAGCAGCAGGGGAGCGGACCTATGTAAATCCTCGCAACACCGCTGCTGGTGCACTGCGCAACCTAGATCCAACGCTTACTGCCTCGCGACCGCTCACCTTGCTGGTATATCAGATCGTTGCCTGGGAGGACGAGGTGCCGGAAGTGCAGGATGCACAGCCAGCCACCCAGCAAGGGACAATTAACACTTTGAAATCACTGGGTTTTCCGGTGCCACAAAGTATTAACTGCCAGGACCTTGACCAGGCACTGAG
This sequence comes from uncultured Anaerolineales bacterium, assembly GCA_964613985.1. GTDB lineage: Bacteria > Chloroflexota > Anaerolineae > Anaerolineales > UBA11858 > CAZTJD01. Next base: position 10,294 of record CAZTJD010000054.1, on the reverse strand, counting down.
CCTCATCAGTCCTTGGGGAAAAAAGCGCACGCAGCTGGATTACGAGATCGATGGCATGGTCATTAAAATCAATTCTCACGCTTTAGCCCGCGACCTGGGCGTGGTCGGTAAAGACCCACGAGGGGCTATTGCGTATAAATTCCCTGCTCAAGAGGTTACTACCCGCGTAAACAATATCGGTGTAAATGTCGGGCGCACAGGAGTACTGACCCCCTTTGCCGTTCTCGAACCCATAGAGGTGGGAGGCGTGGTTGTCCGTCAGGCAACCCTGCATAACTTCGACTATATCGATGAAAAAGACATCCGTATTGGTGATCAAGTCCGAATCAAGCGAGCTGGTGATGTCATCCCTTACGTAATCGGTCCGGTTGAAGATGCCCGTACAGGTCAGGAATTGCCTTATGTTCCTCCTGAAGTCTGCCCAACCTGCAGGCAACCTGTCGAACATTTCTCCGGAGAGGTTGCCTGGTATTGTGTGAACGCAGCCTGTCCAGCTCAGCTTATCCGGAACGTGGAACACTTTGTCTCTCGCGGTGCCATGGACATTGTTGGGTTAGGGATAAAAATCGTGCAGCAGCTGGTGGCGGAGGGACTGATATCTGATGTCGCCGACCTGTATACCCTGAATAGAGAAGCGCTGCTGTCCCTTGAAGGGTTTGCTGAGAAGAAAGCGGACAACTTGCTGGCAGCAATCGAGGCATCCCGAGACCAATCTTTGGGGCGCTTGCTGACTGCCTTAGGCATACGCGGTGTTGGAGAATCGATTGCCACCGACCTTGTGCGCTACTACGAAGATCTTGATGCCCTGTCTAAAGCTTCCATGGAAGATTTGCAGGCGATTGAAGGGGTTGGGCCGAACATTGCTGCTGCCATTATGGATTGGTTCTCTCGTCCTGCCAACCAAGAGGTGCTGTCCAAGTTGCGAAACGCCGGGGTTTGGCCTGAAAATCCAGTTGGGGAAGTAGCAACGGCTCCGCTGCCATTGGATGGAATGACCTTCGTTGTGACGGGAACCCTGATGAATTTCACCCGAACCGAGATAAAAGACTTCATCACTGCCAGAGGCGGTAAGGTATCTGGATCAGTCAGTGGGAACACCGATTACCTGGTTGCAGGCGAAAAAGCAGGGTCCAAACTTACCAAGGCGGAATCTTTGGGGGTGAAAGTGATTACTGAGCAAGGATTATTGCGTTTAGTAGGGGAGGAGCAGGGAAGGAATTTGGCATGGATATCGTCAAGCTAAAGCCTGAGCGTGAAAAGTCTCTTAAGCGGTGCCACTCCTGGGTGTTCTCCGGGGCTGTCGCGAAGGTTTTGGGGAACCCATACCCGGGTGCCACGGTGGAGATTCAGGATTCGAATGGCACATTCCTGGCTTATGGTGCTTACAGCCCGGCTTCGCAAATCCGTGTTCGAGCCTGGTCCTGGGATCCTAAAATCGAAATAAATCAAGATTTCTTCCGTTCCCGTCTTCAGGATGCCATTGCTTACCGCGCCAGTCTCCCTTATGTGCGGAATAGCCTTTCCTCCCTAGATATTGGTGCCAAGACTACTGATCGATCAACAATTCAGGAGGCACAAACAGGTTCTTTCCCAGAACCTGATAACCGGTCCCTTATCCCTGATCACCTTTCTCTCCGCCTGGTCCATGCTGAATCGGATGGAATCCCTGGCCTGGTGATTGACCGTTACCAGGATGTCCTGGTGATGCAGTTTCTCAGTGCAGGTGCGGAATACTGGCGTGAAGCCATCACCGACCTCATCCAGGAGCTTACTGGAATCAACCAAGTTTATGAACGTTCTGATGTGGATGTCCGCAGCCTGGAAGGACTTGAAGAGCGGGTTGGCCTTTTGAAAGGTAACTATGAACCCCTCATTGAGATCATTGAGCACGGATTGAGGTTCCGGGTGGACCTCGCCAAGGGTCATAAGACTGGTTTCTATCTGGACCAACGTCAGAACCGCTTCAAGTTGCGAGATTTTGTCAACGGAAAGGATGTATTGGATTGTTTCTGTTATAGTGGTGGTTTTTTGATCAATGCCTTGTATGCTGGGGCAAGGACGGTGACCGCGGTTGATTCTGCTGAAGCTGCCATAGCTCTGGCGAGAGAAAATGTAAACCTGAACAATCTGACTGAGAAGCGGGTGACATGGCATTGTGAGGATGTCTTTCAGCAGCTGCGCTGTTTTCGAGACCAGGACCGGTCCTTTGATACCATCATCCTTGATCCTCCCAAATTTGCACCTACCGCTGCTCATGCACCAAAGGCTTCCCGGGGCTATAAAGATATCAACCTGCTCGCCTTGAAACTGCTTAAGCCAGGTGGCACACTGATGACATTTTCCTGCTCAGGTGGAATCAGCCCGGACCTGTTCAAGAAGATCGTCGCCGGTGCTGCCCTTGATGCAGAGGTCAAGCCACGTCTTATAGCCCATCTTGAACAAAGTCCAGACCACCCTGTCGCTTTGAATTTCCCCGAAGGTGCATACCTGAAAGGGCTGCTGCTGCAGATTTAACCTGTCCACCCTTGTGCCTGGCGGTAGATGCTAAAAGGAAACGCAAGAGAAACCTTACTTTAAGTTTTTCTTCCTTTCAAAGCGTATATCATCTTCGATGATGTCTTTGATGTCTTTGATGTCTTTGATGTCTTTGATGTCTTTGATGTCTTTGATGCCTTTGATGCCTCCCAGCTTGCCACATTAATCTCCTAAAATTTTGGGTCTGAACCCATATACCCTTCGATATTCGTTAAAAAGAAAAACCCAGAGTGTTTTTTATGCTCTGGATTTTTCAAAGGTGGAGATGGCGGGAATCGAACCCGCGTCCGAAAGATTCCTTCCTCGAACATCTACGAGTGTAGTCGTTTGTGGGTTGTCGCCGTACGCGCTACAAACGACCAAAGACTGCGTACAACCAGCCACTAGGACCCGAAAGCCCTTCTTTCACACGGTTAGTGACGTCTGGTGTGGCACTCCGACTTTTGTGTCGCCCGTTCCAGCCCCGGTCGGAGAGCGGTGATGGACGGACGCGGTCCTCTAGGGGACCAATGCGCTCTTATCTCACTGCTTTAGGCAGCAAGGGGCAGAGCAGCATAGTTGTTAGTGCGGTTGGCACTTAATGGTTGCGCTGCTTTTCCGAGGTCGGCGCCGCTCGACTCGCAGTCCGGGACCAGCCTCTCCCGTCGAAGCCTGTCATCCCCGGGACTATAGATAATACCATAGATAGGTCCAATTTACAACATTTTTGACCATGGATTTTGTAAATGTTTTATTGGAAATCCAGGAAATGGGTGTAGGAGCTGTTTTTGCCAAACAACCATTCTTCGTGTTATACTCGACCCTGATTAGCAACTAATTTCAAAGAAAGGGGTTAAGTTAAACGATCCCCTTAGCGAAAGCATGATCAACCAAATCCAATTATCCGACAAAGAAATTTTGGTAGAAGCTTCAAACGGGGATCAGGAAGCCTTCGGGATGCTCTATGAGCGCTACGTTGGCAAAATATACAATTACGTTTACTATCGCACAGGCAACCAGCACGACGCCGAAGACCTGACCGCTAGGGTCTTCTATCGAGCAATGCGTCACATTGAAAATTACCAGGATCGTGGCCTACCGTTTTCCGCCTGGCTGTACCGGATCGCTCATAACCTGGTGGCAAACTGGCACCGGGATAACAGCCGCAAGAAGGAGATTCCACTGGATGATACTATCGCTGTAAGAAAGTATGGAGATCATCCCGAATCAGCAGTAGTAAAAATTGAGGAACAAAATCACTTGCTTACCATTATTCGTAGTTTACCTGACGATCGCCAACAGCTGTTAATCCTAAAATTTGTGGAACACCTTCCCAATGCTGAAATCGGCAGGATTATGGGTCGCACAGAAGGCGCTATTAAGAGTCTATATCATCGCACATTGTTGGTATTACGAAAGGAATGCCGCCTTAACGACTCAATGTTTAATATTCACAAATCAAAGAAAATTAGTCGAGGACAATAGAATGTTAAGAATCGTCATGGATAGTGCTGGTGATATTCCTGCTGAATGGGCAGAAGAATATCATATAGACATCATACCGATTAATATCCATTTCGGTGAACGAACTTATTACCAGGGGGTTGATTTAAGCAATGAAGGTTTCTATAAACTTGTGGAGGAAAGCGGCACCATCCCTAAAACATCACAACCTTCACCTCACCAATTTGTGGCGTTCTATAAAAAGATTGCTCAGCCTGGTGACATGATCCTATCCATCCATGTCACAAGTAAACTATCCGGAACTTTTAATTCAGCTGAGATTGCTGCCAGGCAATTGAAGGACACTTTTAATGTTATCCCGATAGATTCCGGAAGTGGTTCAGTAAGTCTGGCATATATGTGTAAAGAATCAAGACAAATGGATCAGAAAAGACTCGGAATCGACCGGATATTAGAGAGGTTAAAATTCATCAAAGAGAACACCAATATTGTCCTCACCCTAGATACACTGGATTATGCCCGAATGAGTGGAAGGGTGAAAACCATGCAAGCTACACTTGCCTCTGTATTAAACCTGAAACCCATAATCAGTCTTGTTGATGGAGCCCTTGATGTCATTGAGAAAGTCCGTACTCGAAGTCGATCACTTGATCGTATTATCGAAATTATGAAGGACCGTGTTGGGGATACCTTGGTGAATTTAGCCGTCGTTCAAGCCCGTGATCTGGATGTAGGTAAACGATTATTAAAAATGGTTGAAGATGTATTCAATTACAAAGAATTGTTATTTTCCGAATTATCGATTGGCGTTGCCGCGAATTTAGGCCCAGGAACTGTGGGGATTGTGGCTTATCCTGTTGAGGAAGGTTAGGTGAATGATGAAGTTTTTCAAGAAAAAAGGTCCACATTTGGAAGATGAACTGAAGAAGCTAGAGAGTCATCTACGCAATGCTCTCCAACCGGTCTCCATCCGACCGGAATTCCTGAATAACCTTCAAGCCAGACTGTTGTCCGGGGATATCCCAACCGTCCAGCGCCAAATTCCCAGACGTTTATCCCAGGTCCTGCTGCTAGCTGGGGGGATCCTCGGCAGCGTGATGGTCCTTATTGCCGGTATTCGAGGATTGGTTTCACTCGTCTTTGTACTGGTGCAACTGATCCAGCGCTTGAGCAAGAACACCCAACGTCGACAACCAACCCCAGCCTGATAGATTGTCATCGGGATGAGACCGCCGTGGCAACCTGCCAGGGCGGTTTTTGATTCTGAACGGATTTCAATCTAACTCCATTCTTAAAGCCATCCTTCTGAACAAATCCCAAGCGTCAAGGCACATTTCATCCTGGAAGAAACATCCCAGCATCCCGCTCAAATCGCCGTCCTCAGCGGAGTAGTTTCTTAGGAAGGAACACCTTTTTCGAAGCCAAGACTTATGCAACTTTAGAATCTCTTGTATCAAGTGAGAGGATCAGTTTCCCCTTCAGTTCCTTGAAGGATGATTGAATCACAAAAATGGAGCAATTTCTGGCAGACCACATGGTTTGTCATCCAGAACAGGTTTAATTTTGGTAAAATTACCTCTCATACAAATTATTGCTGTGGAGGAAAAAATTGAAACCTCAATCATCTAAACCTGGTAATTTTCATCTTCTCATGATAACCATAATTCTTGCACTGGTCCTGGTTATGGCAACCCTCAGCTTCCCCACCTTGGCTCAAAGATCTACTGAAACACCAGAACCACCCAAGGTACCGGAAGTGGTCTATGGCGGTGATATGGTACAGTCGGTATCAGCGGATGCCACGATCTATGAAGGTTTTGAATCAACAACATTTCCTCCTGTGGGTTGGACCATTGTCTCAAGCAGCACATTAGAAACCTGGAAAAGCAGCGTAGCTTATAAGCATAGTGGTATTCGGTCCGCGGTAGTAGATTGTGATCCATATGCATCCCAAGATGAAGTCCTAATTAGCCCTTTATTTACCGGAACAAATGGTTCGCTATCTTTTTGGTCCTTTGGCGATTTATATTGGTGTCGAGATACGTATGATAATTGTGACTTGGAATTATTTTATGTCGTTGGAGAATGGGATGGCGGAAGTGTTGATGATGTTTTCCTTGGGAAGGCAGATGACGATTGGACCGCTTCAAATACCTGGTCTTTATCCAATATCGACATCTCTACCTATACCGTCGGAACGGGGGCCAAAATTGCCTTTCGTTATGTCGGGCTTGATGGAGCAACAATTGGACTGGACGATGTCACAATCTCTGTCACACCTGAAATGAACAACAAAATCTATCTGCCGTTAACCCTCCACAATTATCCCCCAATCGAGCTGCCCGAATGGACTTTCATGGTTTTCATCTCAGGAGATGGGAACCAGGAGACCGCTATGCTTGATGATTTCCTGGAACTTGCCAGCGTTGGTTCTTCCGCAGATGTTAATATCATTGCCCAGCTTGACCGTCACCCGGCGTATGATACTCGTTTTGAGGATTGGACCGGGGCGAAACGCTACAAGGTCGAGAACGGCATGGAGCCAATAGTTTCCAGCGCCGAACAAGATTTGGGCGAGGTGAACATGGGGGACGGTGCTGCCCTGGTCGATTTTGCAACATGGGGGATCACTAACTATCTGGCAGATCATTATGCATTGGTGCTTTGGGACCCTGGCAAGGGTGTCAGGACAGGCTCGGATGACATCCTGGATGGTGTTGTCTTCGACCAGACTAGTATCAGTGATACCCTCGATATGGATGAAATCCAGCTGGCACTGGATACTGTGACGGAGGGTGGCATTGAACCGATTGACCTGCTGGGGTTGGATGCTGGTTTGAGTGCCATGATCGAAGTCGATGCCCAGGTGCAGCCCTATATTGACCTGCGGGTAAGCTCGCAAGATCTCGAACCCACGGACGGTTGGCCTTATGACACCGTCCTCTCGGCACTGGTTGCCGATCCAACCCAAACCCCCATCGACCTCGCCACAAACATTGTCGATCGCTATTATGCTGCCAACGGCAATGATCAGACCCTGTCAGCGGTAGAAACTGGTACTGCTTATGAGACCTTGATCAGCAAGGTGGATGTATTTTCAGCAGCCTTGATTGACGGGATTGACAGCCACTACACCGAGGTCCAGACAGCCAGGAACAGCAGCCAGGAATTTGCCAATCCCGCTTATATCGACCTGTATGATTTCGCTGACCAGGTTTCCCAACAGCTCCCAGCAACCGCGATCTACACTGCTGCAATCAATGTTATGGACGCCGTGAGTAATACCGTGATTAATGAAAAACATGGTGCCGGCTGGCCAGGTGCCCATGGCATTGGGATTTATTATCCGGAGAGTTTTCCTGGCTACAATACAGCTTATGATGGTTCGAATAATATCCTTGATTTCACCAGGGACACGGATTGGGACGAATGGCTGCAGGCTTATTATTGGAATAGCAGTGCTTGTATAATCGTAAATTGCGATTTTGAACTGGGAGGTGGCGTGGGTTGGAATGAAACATCCACCAATGGTTATGATTTGATAACAGACACACTTGATGGATCGGTTCTCCCACATAGCGGAGATTGGGCAGCATGGTTGGGAGGAGGGAACTTTAATGAGACATCTGTAATTGATCAGGATATTACCATCCCGGCGGTTGAACACCGGCTTATTTTTTGGTATTTCCTTTATGGGGAAGAACCTTGTGAGGATGGCACAGATCGAGCGAGAATATTAATTGATTCCAACGTTGTTTGGGAAAAGAAAATATGCTTGGAGAATAGTTATTGGGGTTGGCTTTATGCGTTGGTAGATCTTAATCCATACATAGGAAATAATGTTACCCTTAAAATTGAGGCAACTACTGTTGGTTCCAGTGAAATAACAAACGAGATATTTATCGACGATGTATACCTGATCCCTTAACACAGTAGTGGGTTAATCCGCCAGGGGATAGCGGATGTCTTTACATTCGCTATCCCCTGCTTTGTTGCTGCCTGGACTTTTCTATGGTTTAATCCAGCATTGCCAATCTGGACGGGAGCAGGAAATCACCTAAGAAGAGTAGGCCTGATCCCGGCAATTTTTTAGGAACGAATGGTGTGCACAGCTTTTCATCCCCCACCCTGGGAATAGTTCAATCATTCTGCTATCCTATCCAGTCACGATCAATACCTTCACCGCCTGGAAAGATAATTCCCAGGCCAGGTTTACCATTTTCATCGCAGTTTCGCTGCTCAGGAGTTAATCCAAACGTATGAAATTTATATTCAGAGCTTTGGCCTATTTAAAAAATTATTGGCGCTTAGTCTTGGTGGGAGTGACTTCTATGTTATTGGTAACTGGAGGTAGTTTGTTCACCCCGCAATTATTACGGATATTGATCGATGAGGGCATCGAACCGCTGGACTTGCACAGGGTCTGGCAGGTGTCAGCAGCTCTTGTAGGGGTTGCACTCATTAGCGGAATCTTCAATTTCCTGCAGAGCTACCTGGCCGAAGTAGTCTCCCAAGGCATAGCCTACGATCTGCGCAACATCATTTTTGAGAAACTTCAGAAACTGTCCTTCTCCTATCACGATCGTTCCCAGACAGGAAAGCTGATGACGAGGATGACTTCCGATGTCGAAATTGTTCGCATGTTTGTAAGCCAGGGCATCCTGACTTTGATATCGGCGATCTTACTCCTCATTGGGACTCTGGTGATCATGTTTACCATGAACTGGCGTCTGACCCTGATCCTTATCACCGTTATGCCCGTGATCATCATTCTTTTTGGTCTCCTGATATCACGGATCACGCCAATAGCCATGGCTGTACAGCAAAAACTGGCTGCTTTGAATACCATCTTGCAGGAAAACCTGGCAGGAATGCGAGTTGTTAAGGCATTTGCTCGTGAAGCATATGAAACTGAACGCTACCTGGAACAGAACCAGGATTTATTGCAGGAAAATATCAAACTCATCCGGTTATATACCTCGATCTTCCCTGTGATATTCTTTTTCGCCAACTTAGGGGTCGTTGGCGTAGTCTGGTTCGGAGGTTTGCAGGTGATCAATCTCAGTTTAACCCTTGGTGAACTGGTAGCTTTTATCGGTTACCTGGGTTACATGCTGCTGCCGATTTTCATGTTGGGTATGATTGGTTCCTTGATGTCCAGGGGGGAGGCTTCGGCAAAACGAGTCTTTGAAGTGATCGATGCGAAATCTGAAATTGTGGATAAACTTGGTGCTTTCCCTTTGCCTCCCCTGAAAGGGGAAGTGGCATTTCGTAAAGTCCATTTCCGCTATATTGGAGGGGAAGAGGATGTCATCCAAAATATCTCTTTCAAGGTGGAACCTGGCGAGACGATTGCCATCCTGGGTCAGACCGGAGCAGGGAAATCTTCCATCATCAACCTCATTCCTCGCTTCTATGATGTCACCTCCGGGAAAATCACCATCGATGGCTACGATCTACGTGATGTGACTCTTGATTCTTTACGTAGCCAGATCGGAATTGTGCTTCAGGAAACCAGCTTATTTTCCGGCACCATCCGCGAGAATATTGCTTATGGTCGTCCGGATGCCAGTCTTAATGCGGTGATTGAGGCTGCTAAAGTTGCCCAGGCGCATGCATTCATTGAAGAATTACCTCATGGATACGATACCCTTGTTGGGGAGCGAGGAGTCGGTCTTTCTGGGGGACAGAAACAACGGATCGCGATCGCGCGTGCGCTGCTGGTTGATCCCCGAATCCTTATCCTGGACGACAGTACCTCTTCTGTGGATGCTGAGACGGAATATTTCATCCAGCAGGCTCTGGAAGTGTTAATGGAAGGGAGAACCAGTTTTGTAATTGCTCAACGTATCAGCACCGTGAGGAAGGCGGATAAGATCCTCCTACTTGGGGATGGGAACCTGGTCGCCCAAGGAAGTCATGAAGAATTGTTGAACTGTAGTGAATTATATGTGGAGATTTTAGAGACTCAATTTTGGGACCGGAAAGAGCTTATTACTGCGGTTGAGGAGGAAGTTGCAAAATGATAGGATCAGGAATGCTTCAGCGTGGTCTGTTAGCTGAAGAACAAAAACCTCAAGATAGCTGGCATGTGCTTTCTCGTCTCCTTCAATATATGCGTCCCTATTGGGTGGCAGTTGTAGGATCTATGATTTTAATCATCGTCAATGCCGCAACGCAAGCGATTGGTCCTTATTTACTCAGTATGGCGATCGATCAGTATATCTCCACTGGTCAAAAACAGGGCTTAGGAATGATCGTTATCCTTTTGGTAGGCGTTTATTTGGTGGAGATGCTTGCCATCCGATTCCAGACC
>CAZTJD010000053.1:0-25431 GCA_964613985.1 uncultured Anaerolineales bacterium | reverse complement strand
TGCACCCCAAAAAGGAAATTTCTTCTATTACACTTCGATCTTTGAAAAACTAGTATTTGGTCAACTCAGCGATATAACCGTCAAAACCTGCTAATATACCTAATATTTTATTTAACGCTTATAAATAGATTTTAGATTGGATATGATCAATACACGACTTTTCTCCTTAATTCGCAAAGAATTTATTCAGATATCACGGGACCCACGCACCTTGATCATCGCCTTGCTTATTCCTGTTATGCAGCTCTTCATGCTAGGATATGCTGCCACGAATGATGTGCGAAATCTACCTATGGCTGTATTTGACCAGGATCGCAGTATTGCCGCTCGGAAATTCCTAAACGCTTTCCGAACATCTGATTACTTCCTCATTACCTATGATGTCGATTCGGTAAAAGAGATCCGCAGGTTAATTGAGAGAGGGGATGCCAGAGTTGGTTTAATCATCCCTCCGGATTATGGTACGAACCTACGTGCGAAACGACAGGCTGAAGTGATGTTCGTTTTCGATGGCTCTGATGCGACAGCTACCAAGACTGCGCTAGCTGCTGCTCAACAAATCGGGAACCAGCACGCAACAGATATTCAAATCGCACGGCTAGAAAGAGAAGGATTGGCAAACATGATCGAGCTGCCGATCGAAATCCGCACCCAGGTGTGGTACAACCCTGACCTGGAAGACGCCTATTTCATGATCCCTGGATTAATCGGCCAAATCCTATACACGATCACTGCTATCCTGACTGCAGTAGCGATCGTTCGTGAGCGGGAGCGAGGCACGATCGAGCAGTTGATCGTAACCCCCATCCGTCCTTGGGAATTAATTATCGGTAAGATCACGCCTTACGTCTTGATCGCTTTATTTGACACCCTTGAAGCCCTGTTCATTGGCTCATGGTGGTTTGGAGTGCCGATCCGCTCCAACCTGGGCTTGGTGCTACTCCTTTCTGGTCTTTTCCTCATAACCAGTCTAGGGATTGGATTATTGGCATCAACCATTGCCAAGACTCAACAGGAGGCGATGATCACCGTATTTGCTACCATGCTACCATCCATCATGCTCTCAGGGTATCTCTTTCCTCTAGAAGCTATGCCACATTGGTTGCAGTGGATTGCTGCCGTCATTCCCCTGACATATTACCTTAACATTATCCGCGCCTTACTCCTTAAAGGTGTCGGGCTGGCAGCCATCCAGAATGACGTAATCATGCTTATCTTTTTCAGCATCCTGCTTATCGGAGCTGCTTCGTTACGATTCCGAAAACGACTGGACTAATTCTTTTTTTCCATGATCAAGACATTGCTACATGTCTTTTGAAAAAGTTTTAGATCTTTGAATTATGGAGGAACCTATGCCAAAAAAAATCAAACGGTTCGCACCTGTCATAATCATCCTGGCTGTCATCGCAGCAACGATCTTTTATCTATACTGGGGCGCACAGGAGAAGGATGGTTCACTTACTGCATCAGGAACAGTAGAAGCAGTAGAAGTGATCATTGCAATCGAAGTCAATGGTCAAATTTCTGAGATTCTGGTTGAAGAAGGAGAACACGTACAGAAAGGGGAATTTCTCATCCTTTTTGAGGATGAAATGCTACAGGCTCAATATAAGCAAGCGGAGACTACATTGCTTCAGGCACAGGCGAACTACCAATTGATTGCCGCTCAACCCCTAGAAGAAGGAAGGCAGGTAGCCATCTCTGGTGCTGAGCTTGATCTTCTCAACGCAAAACAGAACCGTAAAGATCTGATTGAGAATGTAGATCTCTTCCGTGCCCAACTCCAACAGCAAATTGAGGACAGTGAACAGGCGTTGGAAGACCTGCTTGATCCCGATTTACAAAAGGCCATTGCACTTGAAGCAGTAGCCTTAGCCCAAAAAGTAGTCGATGATACCGCAAAAAGGGTCCGCAACCTGAATACAACAGCCAGCCAGGCAGATATTGATGCCGCGGAAGCTAATGTTGTTCTGGCGAAAGATTCCCTGAAAAAAGCAGAGCAAGATTTCAAACCTTATGAAAACAAGCCGGAAGATAATCTTATCCGGGCAGAGCACCAAGCGCGTCTGGCTGCTGCCCAGCAGGTTTATGACGCGGCGGTTCGACTCTATAACGCGATCTCAGGGACAGCCAGCACGGTTGATATTGATTTAGCAGAAGCAGACCTTGAAACCGCTGAAGCACAACTGAAACAGGCACAAAGAGAATACCAGAGAGTGGCAGACGGACCTAGCGAGGCTGATATCGCCCTTTTGAAAGCAAAAATCGAGGCAGCAAAAAGGGATTATAAAGCGCTCGAAAATGGACCAGACCCGGATGACCTCGCCCTGGCAGAGGCCCAGATAAGACGAGCAGAGGCAAACCTGTCTTTAGCACAGGCGAACACGATCGCTGAACAACTGGATGTCGCTCGCGCTCAGGTTGAAACTGCTCAGGCTGCCCTTGAAGTCATCCAGACTCAACTTGATAAACTGATCATAACTGCACCGATTAATGGAATCGTGCTTTACCAAACCGTGGAGGTCGGCGAGGTTGTCAATCCCGGTACCACCGCCCTCACCCTAGGCCAATTGAACCAGCTGACAATCACAGTCTACATCCCAGAAGATCGCTATGGGGTGATCGGACTAGGAGACCCCGTTCAGGTTTATGTTGACTCTTTTCCCGGCGAGGTCTTCAGCGCAACGGTCGTCCGAATCGCAGACCAGGCTGAATTTACTCCCCGTAATGTGCAAACTGCAGAAGGAAGAGAAACGACTGTTTTCGCGATTGAGTTATCCGTGGATGACCCAGGAGGGAGACTAAAGCCGGGGATGCCAGCGGATGTCACCTTTGAGAGCCATTAGTTACAGAAGAAAGCAGAAACGACAGGCTGGATAATTTAGGAATTATCAAAGGAACCTTTACCAATTAATCATGTCCCGGAGATGTAAAGAAAGAAATGAATCTAAGCGTTAAAAGTTTTCTACCATTTCTGATCCTTGCATCCTGCCTTACGGCAGTTTATCTAATGATTTCCCCTTGGAAGGATGACGCACACATACAAGTTTCAGGAACGATAGAGGAAAACGCGGTAGTTATCAACCTGGCTTATGGTGGACAGGTTGCCGAGGTCCTTGTAGCGGATGGAGAGGCGGTCAAAGCTGGCGAGGTTCTGCTTAAATTAGAAGATGATTTACTGGAAGCCCAATATCGTTACGCAGAAACTGAACTGTTGCAGGCAACGGCTGATTACCATCTTCTCGATTCCCAACCTTTACAGGAGCAGCGACAGGTAGCAATTGCCAATGCGGAACTTGAGGCCCTTCACACTCGACAATTGTTAAAAGCCTTATTCGATAATGCCGAGCAGGCGAGGGCTGGTGCGCAGAAAGAATTGGAGCAAAACCAGCAAGCACTCGAAGACCTGCTTGACCCAAGATTACAACAAGCTCTGGCAAAGGAAAAAATCGCTTCTGCAGAAAAAGCCTGGGACAGTGCCAATAGGAAATTTACGATTCTGACCACCTCTGCATCACAAGCTGCAATCGACCAGGCTTATGCGAACCTGTTACTGGCTGAAAGTGTACTAGATAAAACCAAGGAAGACCTGGAATGGGCAAAAGAAAAACTCCAGGGGAATTTAGGTCCAGTTGTTCCCAAAGAGTATTATATCGATGAATATAAGTCGGGATTCCGTCAAACTGTCCAGGCTTTAGAGATCAAGTTGTCCCAGGACCAGCTTGTTTATGAACATGCCCAGGCGGAATATAAGGCATTGTTCGAACCCCCTGATCCGGTTGAACTTGCCTTATCGGAAGCAGCCCTGGCAGTGGCTGAGGCGCAACTGGAACAGGCACAACGGGAATACTTGCGAGTGGCAGGTGGCCCCAGCCAAGCAGATATCGCACTCCTTGAGGCTAAAATTGAAGCAGCAAAAAGGGATTTTGAAGAACATTTAGAAGGCCCAGACCCGGACGATCTGGCCTTAGCAAATGCCCGGGTCAAACAGGCAGAAGCCAAGCTGGCATTGGCTAAGGCAGACACCATCGAGGAAAAACTGGCAGTCGCTCAAGCCAGGATCGAATCCGCTAAGGCTGTCCTGGGAATCATCAAGGCGCAACTTGATAAATTGGTGATAACCGCACCCTTCGATGGGATTATGCTGGACCATCAGATTGAAGTCGGAGAGATCATGAAACCAGGTGCTAAAGCCTTCAGCCTATCACGGGTAAACCAATTAACCATTACATTTTTCTTTCCCGAAGAATATTACCAAAATATTCAGCAGGAAAGTGCCTATCAAATCCAGGTCGATGCTTTCCCAGATCTCTATTTCAATGCACAGGTAATCCAAAAATCTGACAGGGATGAATCCTTGCCTCGAAATGCCACTTCAAAAGACAACCGTTCTCAAGCTGTCTTTGCTGTACAACTAGCTATAGAAGACCCACGAGGGATATTGAAGCCAGGGATGATGGCACACCTGGATACCCGCCTCGAGGAAAATCTGAACGAGTAAAAAATGGAAAAACTGATCCAGGCAAAAAACCTGACCAAATCTTTTGCTGAAACAACCGCAGTAGATAACCTTTCACTTCAGGTAAGGGCTGGAGAGATCTATGGTTTGGTCGGACCAGATGGCGCGGGAAAGACGACAACAATGAGACTGATTTGCGGAGCTATAAAACCTGACGCCGGAGAGGTTTTCATCTGCGGTCATGCGATATCTGAAAATCCTGACGCGGCACGTGAAAACCTGGGATATCTCTCGCAAAAATTTTCGTTATACGAAGAACTTACCGTATTGGAGAACATCCGTTTCTTTGCCGAGGTACGGGGTATTCCCACCAGGGAATGGGCAGAACATTCCATGAAAATCTTGAACTTTGTTGGTCTAGATGATTTTGTCAATAGGCGCGCTGGCTATCTTTCAGGTGGAATGAAACAGAAATTAGGCCTGGCCAGTTCTCTGGTGCACAATCCACAAGTGCTGCTGTTAGATGAACCTACCAGTGGTGTTGATCCTGTGACACGTCAGGATTTCTGGCAGTTAATCATCCGACTGGTGACCGAAGAAAACATCTCTGTATTGGTCAGTACTCCCTATATGGACGAAGCAACTCGCTGCACCTATGTCGGTTTCATGAAAGATGGAAAGCTCATTGTCGAGGATAAACCCAAAGTGCTTCGAGAAAGATTAAATGGTCGCATCCTGGAGCTTCGAGGAGAACCGCTGAAGGAATTACGGCAACTGGCGCAAGAGGCAAAAGACGTTGAGGGCGTTCAGGCTTTCGGGGATAGACTCCACCTGCGAACCAGACCTGACCGTGCAATAGAGGTGATACAAAGTGTGACGATGACTGCCAAATCAAAAGGCGCAATCCTTCACAAACTAGACATTGTTCAACCGACTTTGGAAGATGTATTTATTGAGTTGTTGGAAAGGTAAAGGAGGAGATCCAAAATTGTCTCTCGTTGTACAAACAAAAGACCTTACCAAAAGATTCGGGGATTTCACCGCAGTAGAGGGGGTTACCTTCGACGTAAAAACCGGGGAGGTGGTGGGTTATCTAGGACCAAACGGTTCTGGCAAGACAACCACAATCCGCATGTTGATGGGTTTACTGCTTCCAAGCGCAGGTTCAGCTCAGGTGCTGGGCTACGATATTGAAGTAAACCCAGAGGAAATCCGAACATGTTGTGGATATATGTCACAAAAATTCGCTCTCTATGATGAACTTACAGCCTGGGAAAACCTGGCATTTTATGCAGGTGTTTACGGCGTTTATGAGAAAGCCCATATCAAAGGGACTCTTGACCGGCTTGGATTAAAAGGTGTTGACAGAGAACGAGCTGGTGAATTACCGGTAGGATGGCGTCAACGACTAGCCCTTGCGACCGCGATCGTTCACGAACCTAAGCTGCTTTTCCTGGATGAGCCAACCAGTGGGGTAGATCCAACTGCACGTCGAGATTTTTGGGACTTGATTTATGAATTTATCGATGAAGGGATGACTGCACTTGTCACAACCCATTACATGGATGAGGCAGAGTATTGCAAACGTGTAGGCATTATGAGTAACGGTCGCCTGTTGGCTATCGATGCCCCCTCGAACCTAAAAGACAATTATCTGCCAGGTTTGGCTTGGGATATCTGGATCGAGCCATTATTACCAGCCCTCATTGTCCTGGAAAAACAACCGGGAGTGTTACGTGTAGGTCTCGCCAGTGCTCATTTAAGAGCAATAACAGAGAAAAATGTCAGCGAGGAAGACTTGAGAAACGCATTACAACCATTACAAAGCGAACCCATCCAGATTTCAAGAGCAGAACCCTCCTTGGAAGATGTTTTTTTAGCCTTGGCAGATGATAAGAGCAGAAAGATGACCGGCTTAGGGTCGGATGTGCACGTTAACTGACACGATCTACCAACCAATATTGATGGTAGGGAAAATCCATCAAATGTTATTCCTAATTATTCATCTTGTTGTAAATTTGGTAAAATTCGTCCCTAAAGACCTCAAAGATTGATAAGGAACCTATTTCTTACTTGAGTATCCTCTATACTGGAGCAATAAAATGGCAAGAGCGGATATTTTTGCGCTTATTTGTGGATTTAACACTGTTGTGGAAACGAAAATGGCAAGGGACAGCTGCGGACTAGAAATCAAGAGCGAATGTGCCTCGATCCAACGAATGGAGGCTGAGCTCACTCTAGTAAATCCATACCAGGAAATTTCATTCTGGAGCGGAATGCCATCCACCCATGAACTGGGGATGATATATTGCAGCCATGCCGCCTGCCCGGTCCAATCGGGATCATCAAGGCAGTTGAAGTGGAAGCGGGACTTGCATTGCCTGCTGATGTGATCATAAAAATAATAAAAGACAGCGAAAGTTGAAATTTTGATAGATAAAAACCCGATGAGGGGGTTAATGGCAAAAATAAAGTGCAATATCATGAACATATTTCTGGAGGGTCTAGATGGATTATGATGTCATTGTGATCGGTTCTGGTGCTGGTGGCTTAACCGCTGGTGTTGCTCTTGCTCAAGCTGGTCTTCAGGTTTTGGTCTGCGAACAGCACGAAGTCCCTGGTGGATGGACCCATTCTTTCACATTGGGTGGCTATCGCTTCAGCCCGGGAGTCCATTATCTCGGCGCCCTTGGTCCGGGCGAATCTTTACGAGAGATTTACGAAGGTCTAGGGGTTTCTGCTGACATGGCATTCTGCGAACTTAACCCTGATGGCTATGACCATTTCTTCCTTGGGGAGGAAAAATTTGATTTTCCTAAAGGACGCGAAAACCTTATTGAACGTCTAAAAACTCGCTTTCCTAACCAGGTCAAAGGTATCGATGGCTACTTTAACACCCTGGCTGATATCGAAGAAAAACTTCAAAACCTGGGACAATTTACGAAAGTGGAAAATGTACTCAAGACAGTAGCGAGTCTGCCCTCAATCTTAAAATGGTACCGATGGACCGGGCAGGAATTAATCAACGAACATATTACTGACCCACTTCTTCAAGGCATCCTGGCAGGACAATCCGGAGATAATGGACTACCCCCATCCCAGGCTTCTGCTTTCATGCAAGCCGGGATAACATCCCATTATCTGGATGGTGGGTATTATCCACTTGGTGGTTCTTACATCATTCCCCGCGCCTTTACTCGTGCTCTGGAACGAGCCGGTGGAGAAATCATGCTTAAGACAAAAGTAGCCAAAATCCTGATAGACGGGAAGAAGGTGATCGGGGTGAAACTGGAGAATGGAGATGAAATCCGAGCCAAGAATATCATCAGCAACGCAGATCCTGAAGTGACTTTTGGACAGATGATCGGTCGCGATTACCTTAGTAATAAATTATTGAATAAAGTTAACCGAGTGCGATATTCCGTATCCTCCCTAAGTCTGTTCTTCGCCGTCGATATGGACCTTCGAGCAGCGGGGCTTGACTCTGGTAACAACTGGTTCTATGAAAATGAGAATGTCAATGAACTCTATCGATTAGGTTTGACAGACCACGCCATACGAGCAGAAACTCCACCAATGATGTTCCTGACTGTAACCACCCTCAAAGATCCTTCGAAGATGCACAATGGACAGCATACCTGTGAAGCCTTCACCTTCGTTAGCTATGATGCATTCAAAGAATACCAACACCCAGTTCCAGGGAAACGTATGCCTGGCTATCAGGGCATGAAAGAAGATATCGCTTGGCGAATGTTTAAGGGGTTAGAAAAACGCATCCCTGGTATCAGTAACCATGTCACCTTTTGGGACCTGGGAACCCCGCTCACAAACGAATATTACCTTAATGCAAATCGTGGTAACCTTTACGGGATTGAAAAGAGTGTCTCCCAGGTCGGACCGGGTGCCTTCTCAACGAGAACAGAATTTGAAGGGCTTTATCTGTGCGGCGCCAGCACCTTAAGCCATGGCGTAGCTGGGGTAACATCCTCAGGACTTGCCGCTGCAAGAACCATTCTGAGTTGCAATACCAAGGACATCCTCACCCAAAACGGTCCCCCACTGGAGATTTACCCTTCGGAAGACATCTCCAAATGGCCAGAACATCTGCAAAAGGTGATTCATCGCGGAAGAATGAAAACTGATCAAAATCCTAAGAAATAATATTTCCCTGGCAAGCAGCTGGCAACTTCCTCAGGAAAGTATTTTAAAACGAAGCAATCTCGCTTAGCTGAATCGTCAATTTCGAGTGAACATGGTTCGACCACCATTTCATTCCGCTCGCATTGAGAGCATTAAATTCCTATCATGTTTAACATCGCTTTCCACTATGGAAACATTGCAAAGAGTAAACCTACAGGTTGGTACTTCCACATTTAAATAATCGTTGGATCAAAATGATTATACATATGAAGGATGGAAGGTAGGCCTGGCTATCAAAGGGGATCACGTTTGACATAATAACCCCTGACATGCTAACATTCAATTGGACTACGTAGAGTATTGATCGTGGAGACACCTAATTACATCTTTGCCGGCAAGCTTTGCCGGGATTACTTTATCACTTCAGACGGGATACCCGTAATAGATATCTTGGGAGGCAGCTTGCCTTATGCAGCTGTCGGATTCAAGTTGTGGGAAACATCTCCTCCAGGGATTATCGGTCGCGTAGGTGAAGATTTTCCGCAACAATGGTTAGAAGACCTTAACAACCATGGCATTGATACTCGCGGAATTACAATTCTTCCAAAAGCCGTAGATGTGCGTTCATTTTATGTCTACACAGATAAAGCAACCCGCGTTACCGGAGAACCTATCCCTTTTTTTTCGAAGTTGGGTCTACCTTTTCCTAAAGCATTGTTGGGTTATCATGATACAAGCAAGAATATCTGTAGTCGAATAGAACTTACAACTACTTCGTTGAGAAGGGGAGATATACCTAATGAGTATGAAGAAGCAACAATCGCACATCTCTGCCCGGTAGATTACCTAACCCACAGCCTGTTGCCAGCAATCTTCCGCCAAATCGGCTACACCACGATCACCTTGGATCCTGCTCCAGGCTATATGAACCCGACATTTTGGAATGAAGTGCCTCCTTTAGTCACCGGTTTAACGGCGTTTTTACCTGCAGAAGAGGATCTGAGAAATCTATTTCAAGGTCAAACAGATGATTTGTGGGAAATGGCTGATTCGATTGCTGCATATGGCTGTGAAATAATCATCATCAAACGAGGTGCATATGGTCAATTCGTTCTGGATGCAGGAGCCAATAAACGATGGGAAATTCCAGCTTACGATTCTCGCTTGGTTAATCCAACAGGTGTTGGTGATGCCTTCTGTGGTGGATTTTTAACTGGCTACCGTCAAACTTATGATCCAGTTGAAGCTGCGCTTTTTGGAAACATCTCTGCTTCCATCGTATCTGAAGGGGTTGGTCCATTTTTTGCCCTAGGTGTACTACGGCGATTACCGCAAGCGCGGCTAGATCATTTACGCCAGAGTGTAAGGAGAATCTAAGTTGACCATTCTCCACCAAGTTTTAAACCTTGCTGTTGAAATCCAACAAATCCCTGCCCCAACATTCGCTGAAGGGCAACGTTCCAGATTCATCAAAGACCAGTTTAATCAGGAAGGACTTAGCAACGTTGATCTAGATTCCCTGGGAAATGTGTTTTTGCGCATTCCAGGCATTGGAAAGACTCAGTCCATCGTCGTTTCAGCCCATAGTGACACCGTATTCCCGATCAAAACAGACCTGACCATCACACGTAAGAGTAACTCCATCCAAGGTCCTGGTATCGGAGATAATAGCCTAGGTGTCGCAGGACTTTTTGGACTCTTGTGGCAGATTAAACAAGATGGTTTGATCTTACCTGGTGATTTATGGCTAGTCGCCAATGTCTGCGAAGAGGGATTAGGCGATCTGAAGGGGATGCAGGCTGTGGTCGATCGCTTTGGTGAGAAACCTCTCGCCTATATCATCATCGAAGGGATGGCTTTGGGACAGGTCTACCACCGCGGTCTCGGAGTGCAACGCTACCGGATTACGGCAAGAGGAACGGGGGGGCACTCATGGGTAGATTACGGCAGACTTTCAGCGATCCACGAATTAGCAACATTGGTGACAAGGATTTCCGGACTGGAACTACCTGAGAACCCACGAACAACTCTTAATGTGGGAATGATTAATGGCGGAACTTCGGTGAATACCATTGCGGCCGAGGCATCGCTACAACTGGATTTACGATCAGCCGATCAAGAAGCCCTAAAAGTATTAATCCAACAAGTCGAAACTCTTACTCGTGAAAACAGCCGCCCTGGTATGGACTTCAAAGCTGAAATCATCGGTCAACGACCAGCCGGTGAAATAGCAAAAGACCACCCTCTGGTCCTACTGGCTCTCGATGTCCTTAAATCGCATGGGATCAAGCCAACCCTTAACGTTGGGTCTACAGATGCAAATATTCCTTTAAGCCGAGGGCTTCCCGCTGTTTGCATCGGTCTGACGACGGGAAGCGGAGCACACACTATCGAGGAATACATCCACACCAAACCGTTAGAGACTGGGCTATCTCAACTCTTTGACCTGGTATCTGGCATATTCCAGACAGGTCAAGGATAATTTGCAATATAGGATATAAATCCTAGCCTCTCTATAAGGTCATGCTATCGTAACAGCCTCTGACTCCATAATATTTTGCCAGAATGGTGTTAACTATTTTAGGTGCGACCTCATTTTCAGAAAATCCTTGTGATTAGATTGACTCAAGAATTTGAGCTGTAAAGAGATCCAGGATCTCTACTCTTTCAGAAAGAATATTTTTCCCGGTCAAATGAAATCACTACTCAATCGATATCGCTACTTAGGAAACAAATTTTGTACTACCTCATCAATCGTTTGTGTGATGATATCGGTCATGATATTCGAGATCATATCATGGATTACGCCCTCCTGAGTCTCAATACTCTCTGTGAGTTTGAATTGGACCATAGCCCGTTCGAGGTTATGTTTAGGGTGGGTGACTTTGAAGTAAATGTTCCCGGCAAGGTAGTCAGTAAAGAAACGCAAGCCTAATTCAAAGGGGATCAACCAGATCGCATCATAGAGAAAGATATAATCATTCCGAGACAGAAATCGACAGGCAACGTTAAGATAACCTTCCAGAATCGATTTTGCCAGTTCAATATCAAAATTAACCCGATCAATATCCCTGGTCTCTTCTCCTAGCGGGTTGCAAGCAGACCGCAAACAATCCCCAATGTCATAATGCACCAAGCCTGGTTTCACCGTGTCCAGGTCAACCACACTGACAGCAAGACCGGTCTGGTTGCAAATCATAAAATTATTGATTTTTGGATCTCCATGAATAACACGTGTCTTTAGTTCACCATTTTCTTTTGCGGTTTCGAGGACCGAAATCTTGTAGCGGTGAGACTCGATGATTTGGTGACAGTAACGAAATTGTGGGGAATCTTCCCCATTAACATGACGGTCCTTAACTTCATCATACTTCCGCAAATACTGTGGGGTAATATGGAAATCCAGCAGCGTATCATGCATTTTATTGATATCCAGATCACTGATGAGGTTATGAAATCGACCCAAAGCGTACCCGGCTTGAAAAGCATGATCGTGATGCTGCGCGGTATCAAAAGAACAAGCATTGTCGATGAAACTGATCCCTCGCCAAAAATCCCCTTCCGAATCAATATAATAGTCCTCCCCGAAAATTGTCTCTCGAACAGCAGGAATCTCCCAACGGCGATCATTCTCGACTTCGTCTTGGGCAAGACGTTCTTTAATATGCTCCGTTAAGGTACGCAGATTTTGGATGATTAGTTCTGGTTGAGAAAAAACGACGGTATTGATTCTTTGAAGAACGAATTTATCTTCCGTACCTCCAGAAATCTCTACCAAATAAGTGTCATTGATATTCCCATTTCCATATTCATGGACAGTCTTAACTTCCCCTCTGGCAATAAAATGTTCGGCAACTTGCTGGAGATTCTTCATTAGATTAAACCATAATACAGTTACACTGATTATGCACCAAGCTTCAAAAGAATTCCAGGGGGTGATAATCAGTATCAAGTAGACCCACTACCAGTTAGATGGTTGCGTTTGAGATCCTAATATAAATATTATACGTCAGACTTCATCATTTAGTAATTTTAATATGCATAAAGGAGGTATTATCCAGTCATTCACAAACCTTAATACGCACATCAATGGCAACAGAGCCTTTTCCCGAACTCAGCACCCGCAGTGGATTGATCTCAATTTCATCCAGATTTGGATGATCCGCAGCCAATTGAGCTAACCGGAAAAGGACATTCAATACAGAAGCACGATCAGCGGGAGGTAAGTTGCGGAATCCCTCCAACTTTCGTCCCGCCCAGGTTGTATCAAGCATGTGTTCCGCGTCCAACTGGGTGAGAGGTGCTAAAGCAAAGGACACATCCTTAAGCCCCTCGACTTCAATACCGCCGGAACCGAACATCACCAGGGGTCCAAATTGAGGATCCTGAACAGTGCCAACGATGATTTCCTGTCCAGAAAAAACCATCCGCTGCACATATACACCCTGGATTTGTGCATCCGGATGAACTTCCAAGGCCCTTTTCATGATCGAAGCATAACCTGAACGTACTGCCTCATCGTCTTCAAGATCAAGTAATACGCCACCCATATCAGATTTGTGAGGGATATCCATCGAGGCAATCTTCAAAGCTACGGGAAAACCAATTTCGCGAGCCTTGTTCACTGCCTCTTGTCCATCCTGTGCAAGGGATAATTTCAATATAGGGATGCCATATGCTTCCAGAATCGAGAGAGCGGTTATGGATGGCAAGAAGTTATTGTTTGACGAAGAGTCTTTTGTTTTCTGAAATGAGTTTGCGGTTTCGGTTAAGATCGAGCGTACCAGGTTAGATTGAATATCCTCAACAACAACCGGTACAGCTTTGGCAAAAGCCAATAGTTCCGAACGATCTACCAGGGCAGAAAGAGCAGCAGCAGCTCGTTCAGGGAAACGGTATTCCGGGATACGGGCAGCACGCAGGTATTCGACAGCTTCTTGAATCAGACGTTCGCCCATCACAGCTACTACCACTGGTTTCGATGAATTGTGAACAACTGGGATCATGGCTTTAGCAACTGAACCCGAGGTGTGCATGGGTGGCGTGGGATAGATTACCATGGCACTGTCAACACCTGGATCCTCCAAGACTATTTTCAGGGTTTCAGCAAATTGATCGGGGGTGGCAGAAGCGAGCATATCCACCGGATTTTTCAGGCTCGATGCTGGGGGTAGGATTTTTCTTAATGATATTTGGGTTTCAGCGCTCAATTCAGCCAACTTCAAACCCAGGGATTCAAGAGCATCTGCCGCTGTAACCCCCGGACCACCCGCATTCGTGATCACAGCAACTTGGCGACCTTTTGGTAAAGGGCACCAGGCTAAAGCTCTGGCACGGTCGAACATCCCTTCAGATGTCATCGCCCTTAACACACCCGCTCGACGAAATGCAGCGGTGTAAGCAACCTCTCGTCCTGCAAGGGCTCCGGTATGGGAGGCTACGGCACGTTGTCCAGCCTCAAAACGACCAACCTTAAGGGCGATAACAGGTTTCTTGGTTGTCACCAATCTGGCTTGTTCCACAAAATCACGGCCATTCTTCACTCCTTCAAGATAAAGGGCTAATACGTTGGTATAGACATCTTCAGCAATTGGAACCAACAAATCAGTCTCACAAACATCAACCTGATTACCTAAACTGACCATTCGGGATAATCCATATCCCTGGCCCCTAGCCCAATCCACGACTGCAGCACAGATCGCACCTGAATGGGAAACAAAGGCAACGTCACCGGGGGTCGGGCCGGGAGGGGGTAAGAATGTGATATCAATCGGCAGATGTGTGTCCAACAAACCAACACAATTGGGACCTAAGAGCCGGATTCCGTATTCTTGAGCTATCTTATAGCATTCTTCTTCTAAAGAAGCCCCTTCCTCACTTACTTCGCGAAAGCCACCGGCACCAATAATCGCCGACTTAATACCACGCTGCCCGCAATCTCTCAACACCTGAGGAACATGAGAAGCTGGAATCAGGATCATAGCAAGGTCGACTGGATCGGGGACCAGGTCAACCCTGGGGTACATGTGGTGACCAAAAAGATCACCACCTTTGGGATTTACAAAATGAATCTCACCCTGGTAATGACTCTGGACAAGGTTACGAGCCAGTCCATAACCAAGTTTTGTGGGGTCCGTAGAAGCACCAACTATCGCCACGCCCCTGGGCATAAAGAATGGTTTAAGGGATATGTCAGCTTCCATGAAAGATATTATAAAACAGATGGACCCTTTTAATAAAACCGCAATAGATTTATTATTTTCATCTACCTATTCACCTGAATAACAGCGTTAGGCTCTTTAAGTTCACCATTTTTTACCAAGATAAGCGCTTCCTGCAGCGCTTCAAAGGGGAAAATCCTGACACTCATCCGTATTTCATCGCCCAGGCCACGAACAATGGCAAAAAAATCTTCAGCATCAGATTTTGTGAGGTTATAGAGAGTCTTCAATGTGCGTCCCCAAAAATTCCTGCTGTAATCCTTGATCACAATCTTCGATGAACTCACCGGAGCTAATACCACAGTTCCCCCTATTTCCATATGAGAAAGAACGTGTTCAACTAAATTTCCGGCAGGGGGAAAAATAATAGCGGCATCCAATTTACACGGTAATGGTATTTTCGCATTATCACCGACCCAGATTGCCCCTCCCTTTAACGCCCGTCGGATATTCTTGCTTGAACGGGTACTCACATAGGATTCAATGCCCTGTGATTGGGCGACTTTGAGGACACTATGTGCTGTGGGTCCAAATCCATAAAGTCCTAATTTTTCCCCTTTTTGAACTTTTGTAAGTTTATATGCTGCAAACCCGGCAATCCCTGGACACAAGAGTGGGGCAATCTCTGCTGACTCGAGAGCGATACCATCAAGTGAAACAGCATACTGCTCATCAATTGTAATATAATCAGCAAATCCGCCGTTTTCATCCCAACCAGTAGCCTTAAACGACCTGCAGTAATTACCTTCACCAGCAAGACAATGCTTACACTGACCACAAGCACTGTTTAGCCAATAAACACCTACTTTATCCCCAACCAGGAATCTCGAAGCATTCTCACCCACTTTATTCACAATACCAACCACTTCATGGCCCAAAATAATGGGAGATTTCTTCAACGGTAAATCTCCCTCAGCAATATGAATATCTGTCCTGCATACTCCACAAAAAAGGACCTTAATCTGAACCTGGCCTGGTTTAGGCTGAGGCTCAGGAAGATCTACCAGTTTAAGTGGTTTGTTTTCGATTCTGTCCTGTTCTTCTAAAACCCACGCTTTCATCATAACCTCCTCGATTTTGTTTCAGTGAATTAAGTCAGGAGCCAACCTATACCAAGTTAGCTCCCTCATAACGATTCTTCAAATCAGTATCGAGCCCACTTTGAACTATTTTCACGGCATCGGAAAGGTTATTAAGAAAATCTTGGCTAGTCCATTCATCTTGTAAGCCTTTATCAGCCATCAAGTCGCCAGCCAAGCCTTGAATGAATATACCTTGCTTGATTGCATCATCAAGAGATAAGCCAAGACTGTACATTGCTGCAATCGTGCCATCCAATCCTTTCCATAGTTTATCTGTCTTCATTTGTGGCGAACCACTTGGGTTTATCACCACCTTGAGATCAGGAAATCCAATCAGAGCACGCGAATCAAGGAGCACGATGGTTGCTTTTATCTTTTTTGTTGTTTGTCGTAAGACGTTTATTTTGTTGATCTCTACATACTCTGCCGATTTTCCAGCAATATAGGATAAACCATTAATGTCCACCAAGAAAACACGACTTCTTGTTTCAATATCAAAAATATCTCTAGGGTCATTTAGTGTACTGATGTTGTCTCCAAAAATAATAATTGGTTTTTCGATCTCCGAAATTAATTCTGGCACTAATTTCCGAACACCTTCATCAAGAAATAGACCGGGGCCAAGGATAACGATATCTGAAAGAAACGAGTGCTTTAATAATTCTTGTATATCTTGAAAGGAAAGAGTCCCTGTTTTAGTTTCTTTCTGAGGCAACATGCTGATTCTATTCTCATACTTACCAATCCCTTGACCAAGAGAAGACCCAAATGCCAAGTTTACATCGCCTTTCCCTAAATTTAGAAAGGTCAGCACACCAAAATCAGATGTTCCCAAGAAGTAAAACACCTTGCCAAATTCTGCATCTCGTTTCTCTATCCCGTGGAGAGGGAAGGTGAAAGGTAAGTTAATTTCCACCTTAAGATGTTCGGCGGTATATATTTCGGGAGGAAAAGATATATGCGAAACATATAATTTTCCACCTAAATCGCAACCAGGAAATAGTATATTGCCATATTTTGGTAGGCCGAAAGTAATTGTAAAATCAGCTTTGATAGCTACTCCCATGACTTTGCCTGTATCACCTTGCACACCTGAAGGGATATCAATGCTCATTATTGGCTTTCCACTTTTGTTAATCTCTTCGATGACTTCTCGGAATAAGCCTTCTACATCTCGTGACAGTCCAGTTCCGAATATGGCATCCACAACAAAATCGGACCGAAAAAGATCTTCCTGCAAGTCATCAATAGATAAAATATGCTTGACCTCAATCGGTAATCGGGTGATGATTTCGTAATTGAGTCTTGCAGCTCCCTTGAACCTGCCCGGATCGCCTATAATGAAAACTTTAACCCAACCTCCATCGGCGTGTATCTTCCTGGCTAGAACACAACCATCCCCACCATTGTTACCAGTCCCACAACAGACCAGAAAGCTCTTCTCGAAAATATTAAGTTCCTTACAAAGGGCATAATAAGCAGCGTGACCTGCATTTTCCATTAGGAGCTCTTCTTTTATTCCAAATTCTTTAATGGCTCTCTTATCGAGTGCTCTCATCTGAGAGACTGAACTAATCTTTATCTCAACACTCCATTCCTCCTAAGAATTCTATCCGCTCATCCCACCGGTCTCTTTTGTAGCGTTTCTGGAATCTTAGCCAAAAGAGGGAGTTTGAATAGTAGATCGATTCCTATAGGGATAAGAAAAACATAAACCGGTTTTAGATAATCCCAAATCAATCCCCCAATGATCGGGGCTGGGATCGTGACTAATCCTCCAACGAGACCAACCAAACCACTCCATTTACCCATCTGCTCAACCGGAACGAGTTCCAAGGTCATGGCGGTTGTGATTCCCGAAGAGATAAAGTAGAAAGTCTGTAAAGCGCCTACCAGGATCAGGGTGATTGAATTAGTGGAAAAGATGAGCAAGATATAGGATAAATACCACAAGGGTGTAAGCAGAAAAATGACTTTTTTACGCCCAATCTTGTCCGCCAAACGACCCAACGGGATCCCAAACAAGATACGTGTCAGAACTGTCGCCATAGCCATCATGGACAGTAAGTATTGATCTGCTCCTTTCGCCTGATGAGCAAAAAGTTGTAAAAAAGGGGTAGTTATAGCCAATGGTAACAAGTTAAGGGAAGCAACGGGTAACCAAAACTTCAAATAACCATTGCTTTTGACAAGCTTTCTGAAATCATCAATAAATCCAGACTTTGAGATCATCTCGATTTGAGGAGCTCGTTTTGGATCTCGTAGTTGAGCAGCTAGAAATAAAAAAATAAGGATATATCCCAGAAAGCGGATGGTATATAGCGGTCGAATCCCCTGAACATTTAATCCACCAAAGGAAGTAATCAAACGGGCTGCCAACAGAGGGGAAAGCATACCCAATAGAGAAGTAAATGTTACACAAGTGTTTTGAGCAGTCGCCCGATCTTTATTCTGTACAGAATCAGCGCAAATCACACTACAACCGGTTCCGATCAATCTTGTAGAGACTGAAAACAGGATCATAGCGGAGATGATCGCTTGCCAGCTAGCTGCCAGCGCGTAGACTAATGCGGACCCAGCCATCAAAATCATACCAACCAGGTATAGTCTTTTAATGCCATAGCGATCCATCAACCAGCCTATTGGAGTAGAAAGAAACGCACTGATTCCATTACCAATGCTACTGATCGATCCCAATTCTACCGAGTCAGCACCAAGACCCACGGTATATATAGAATCATATTGGGTAGTAAGGTTCAATAAGAAGTTACTCGCTGCGGATCGCGTGATCGATACCCGATAATTGTGCTTCTGTCGACTAATAAACCCGATCCCTCGTCTAAACAAATTGCGAGCCGAGTTTGTTTTTGGCGAATCCTTAACTTTCCGCAAATCAAAAATGCCTTTCTTTTTATTAATTTAATCGCGGTGCGAAATGCATCCTATTCAGCTACTGGTAAAGTCCCAGCTACCGAGATTAGTGGACAGAACAAGGTTCGCACCAAAAAAGGATGGTAGTCATCAATCTACAAACTTCCGGTACAGAAAGGTATCGGCATCTCCGCGGGTATAATCTTCATGCCAATTTCCGGGAACCGGCATCTGTTTATATAACTCTACCCTGCTAGCTTCAAGCAAACGGCGAGGTTGTTTCATATAATCCGCACTACAAAACACCTGGTGATCCACTTCGGATGATAATTGATCCAACCAAACAAGCCCTTTTACACAACGAAGCAGATGATGATCAAGGATCAGGGTTTCCACACCCTGAGCCAACCGCAACGCCA
The DNA here is from genome assembly GCA_964613985.1 of uncultured Anaerolineales bacterium. Taxonomy (GTDB): domain Bacteria; phylum Chloroflexota; class Anaerolineae; order Anaerolineales; family UBA11858; genus CAZTJD01. The sequence goes on along the minus strand of CAZTJD010000053.1, from coordinate 6,239 downwards.
ACTCCCAAGACTTCTTCGTTCGAGACTTATCCATAAAACCAGAGAGGTAAAATGGTGGCCCGCCGACAAGGGCGATATCCGGACGCCAATCCAAAATAAACGACACAGCTTGTTCATCCAGAAGTTGGATGTCTGAGCCATGCACAAATACATAATTTTCATCCTGGATAAGGGTCATCATCACTGTGCCCAACCTGGTATTTGGTTCACCATGTGGCATGGGGGAAGAAAAGGCAAGAATACCATCCGTCTTCCCTTCTGCGTTTGGTAGTTCTGTACCCAGCAATTGGATAAGGCCTTTTCTTCGAGCAATCATTTGAGTGGAAAGGCCTTGAGAGCCCTTAGCCCATAAGCGAACCTTTTGAAGTGAGGAGGCAACTTTACGGGCTTCGATTTGGTAAGGATTAGCATCGACTAATGGTACATGATCTCCGTGGTAGTGGCTGATTACTACATCTGTCGCATTCTCTAAGGCAGTAATTATCTTTTGGCGTATCTGTTCTCCAACAGCCACCTGAGCCGGATGTGGCATTAACGCATGGCGACAGAAGCCAAGAGCCATTCCAGGGTCTATCAGGATCTTACGATCTTTGATCTCAACCATACAAGAAAGACCTCGAACTCCCAGTGATTCGGTGCCAAGGATTGTAATCTGCATTGTATTACCAACTTTTCTTTTTAATAGTCATCAGGTCGTGGAATTTCTTCTCAAGGTTGAAGTAAAGCCAATCATTTAAGAGCAATGTAAATACCCTGTTTTGTAAAAGCACCTATATTTTGGAAACAGGTTTTACTCTTTTCATGATCAAATATCAGCTAACCAAATAGATAACCTAAGGCACGATGGTACACATCTACTTCCAAGTCATGGTGGCATGCCATAAAAAAATGTGGTAGGCTTAGAAAAGATATCATTGGCTCATTACTCACTACAATAATAACTAATCCGATGGAACCACCGAAACGGGGCAAGCATTTGAAAAAGTGGCTATCATAACAACCTGCCCATCACTCGCAGCGTTGCGAAATGCCTCTTGTAAAGCAGCAAAGATGAGATCATCATCCCCAGAGACCATCGTGCTCATAGGTCCAGGAGCGACACTCAGCTTGTGTTCATTAAAAATCATTAAGGCTTTTTCAATCGCAGGCCCTAGCGCTTCTTGACGCAGGGGATATAAACTAACCTGAACGGAGATACCGATCATCTAGGCACTTAGACGAAAATAAAGAATTCGGTCCATCAAAAACATCATAATATGCTGTTGTATGGAGAAACCCAAAGCACAATCCTGCTGCATTAACTTGAGAAGTGCTTTCGCATCGATGGTTAATACATCAATCCTGGTCAGGCTTCGGGTTGTCGAGGTGTACTTATATGGCGGGACCAATGTTGAACAACCGATAATTTCCCCAGGCCCCATTTTATCTATGCATCTCTTCTTTTGTTCTTCGATGGTGCACAGAACTTCAACCTCACCATCCACCAGCAAGAATAAATACCTTCCTGGCTTATTCTCCTCAAACAAGGTATGTCCTGGGTAAAAACATTCTGCATCAGCAAGCTTAGATACAGCCTCTCGTTGTTTATCAGACAGACCTTCAAAGCAACGAAAAGTTTTCAAATATTGGGAATCTACCGACATCTTTGCCTCCTATTTTTTATATAAGTAATTCTCACGCTCATCCCTATAAAACCACCCCAAGGTAAAGGCAAAGAAAATGGTGTTAAAGGCCAGAGGGTGGTCTTCCAAGATATTTTGAATTGATCACCACCGACTACTTGCTTAACCAAACGAACCAACTCGTTTGGAGTGAAAAGATTGGCTGCATAACCGGCTGTACTCTGATCATCATTGATGCGTCTCCCCAAAATACTCCGACGATTCAATACACCAAGAATAAGTCCCTGTCGGGATACACGTAAAGCCTCCGTCAAACCTCTGAGAGGATCAGGGATAAATTCTAAGGTTGTAATCATCGCAGTCAGATCAAAAGAATTTGTTGCCAGCGGTAATTTCAAGGCATCAGCAAGTAGACAAAATGGGTTCCCTAAAGATTTGGCTTCCTCCAACATCGGTCGAGAACTGTCAAGCCCCAGTACCTGTAAGCCTTGAGTCTCAAACCAACGGGTGAAATGGGCTGTACCACAACCAATTTCCAACAGAGAATGAGCTTCAGGAAACTGATCTAACAATTTTTTCAAGAGGTCCTTTTCCAGGTGGTCTGCCCGTCTTCCAATATTTGCATACCAGGCCTCATAACGCTGCACCACTGTTTTATCGGTGAATGGGTTAACTTCTTCAAAAGGCTGGTCTTGTTCTTGATTTATTGAACCTTTAATTTGATCCATTTTCAATATGGATAATCTTTCCTGCACCGGATTGAATATAATCTTCGCCATACGCATCAGCAAACCTGGCAATCGACTGATCGCCTGTGCAATGAGATGGGGCGACTTTTTCAACACCAAGACGATGGAAATCAGAAAGGATTGACGTCATTTCAACCATACTCTTGCTACGCAGGTGGAAACCCCCCATGACAAGATGGATTGGGAGATCAAACAACTCCTTGGATCGTTCGATAATCTTCACAATTCCAGGATGCGCACAACCTGTAACAATGACCAATCCTCTACTGGTTTTGATGACTAAGGATTGCTCCTCAACTCGATTGTGCATTTCACCAGTAGTATACAAGCCGGTCGAAATAGACTGACCTGGAGACACTTCAATTATTTTCGTTTTTCGTCCAGTCCTGCGCTTGAACCTGGGCGGAAAAGAGGGTGGTAAATAAACAGCTGGATGTATTCCTGTTTTAATCAATCCCCTCAGACCACCAGTATGATCAAGATGATTATGGGAGATGACAATACTTTCTATCCGTCCCGGTTCGATCCCTAAAATACCAATATTCGATAACAAGGTTGGACTGTCTCCGCCGGTATCAAATAGCAGGGTATGATCCTGGTATTCCACCAGGGCAGAATATCCCCAGGCTGTCTTTAAACGACGATCAAATGAATAATTATCATAAACAACTGTGATTGCTAAAGATTCCATATTTCCTCCATTTTTGCTTTTTCGTTCGTTTGAAAAACGAATTCAAAATATCCTAAAAATATTAATCAGTTCCTCGAATTCTGTACGAATTCACAAAATAAGTGATCCTATTCCTGAGAAATCACCATTAGCAATAAATAAATTGGCATTCGCAATATCGAGATTGATATTTTTCCTCCACTTCCTGGTGTTTTATCTACTTTGATATCTTGACCCAGATTGTAAGGGATTTTTAATTGAGTCTTATACCTTATTCCCTATTTCGAAACCTTCCCAAATTGCTTCCAGGACTTGACGCGGTTCTACTGCGTCACCAACGGTGTAAATTTCCAAATCGCTGCTAGCCAAGGCATCTGTCAGTGTTCGATTAGCCTGCACGCCTAGCGCGATGACGATTGTTTCGAAGGGAAAGCTCATTACTTGATTTTCCTTTTGTACAAAGACAGCATTCTTAGTTAAACGTTGAATTTTCGTGTTTATGTGAATATCTACATGTTGATCTTGTAAGCGCTTGAGGAGCATATTTCTCGCCAGAATGTCCATATCTCCACCGGGATTATCGGATCGTTTGATCAGGGTTACCTGAACTCCATTATTGGTAAGTAGTTCAGCAGCTTCTAAGCCAACCAGTCCCCCACCAATTACCAGAGCAGTTTTTGTCTCTACCTTGGCAACCCCATCCAAGAAATCAGAGGCAAGCAACCAATGTGTATCCTCGAGACCGGGCAAGGGAACGGTTAGAGGAATACCGCCAGTTGCAAGGATAACTGCATCAGGCTGGGTTTCGAGTACCATTTCGGGGCTGACTCTTGTATTAAAGTGAATATCAACCCCAGCGCGTTGGGCCATCAAAGCCATATGATCGATAACATCATTAAACTCTTCTTTATATGACGCTTTCGCAGCTAAAGCAAACTGTCCACCCAGGCGGTTTCCCTGTTCAAAAAGGGTTACTCGATGCCCACGTTCGGCCGCAACAGCAGCTGCTTTCAACCCGGCCGGGCCTCCACCAACCACCATGACACATCGTGGTTTCTCCGCAGGTGTGATCTGGATCTCTGACTCGCGCCCAGTTAGGGGATTGAAAACACAGTGTGTCCCTTCTCCTTTACGCAACTCAGCCAGACAACCCTGATGACAGGCGGCGCATAAGAGAATGGATTCTTCATCTCTAACTTCGACTTTGCGCACCCAATCAGGGTCAGCCAGCAAAGGTCTTCCCAGACCAATCAGGTCGGTTTGTCCATCGACCAGGGCTTCACGGGCTAGTTCCGGGGTTCGGATCCGTCCAGCTACGATCACCGGTAATTCGACGACGTTTCGAATATGAGCAGCCATTGGGAGAAGGTTAGCTTTCGGTGTCCCAGTTGGGTAGAGGCAGAATGGGACTGACTCACACATTGTTCCGGAAGTGATACTAAGTGCTTGTACATCCATCTTTTCCAAAGCACGGGCAATTTCAATCGCATCTTCAATCTCCAATCCTCCCTCGACATAATCTTTAGCATTCAGGCGAACAATGATGGGGAAATCTTCTCCAACTTTATCCCGCACCGCTTTAAGGATTTCTCGTCCAAAACGCAAACGGTTTTCGAATGAGCCGCCATATTCATCCTCGCGATGGTTAGTATATGGGGATAAAAATTGATGGATGAGATACCCATGACTGAAAGGGATTTCAATTGCATCGAAACCAGCTTCTCGCACTCGCGCAGTAGCCACACTGAAAGCAGAGACCATACCAGCGATCTCCTCTTTTCCCAAAGGACGGGGGGTAACCTTGTTAGCCGGACAAGGAACAGCAGAGGCAGAGACCAATGAATCTCCAGGAACAAGCTTTGGATTAGCAACACGTCCAGCGTGGTTGATGTGTGCCATGATGAGACTATCGTTATCATGGACAGTTCCGGTCAATTGTTTCAAGCCAGGAATAAGTTCATCATCATGTATACCTATTTGGGTTGGGAGTTCACGCCCATTAGGTTGTATATATATGGATTCCGTTGTTATCAACCCAACATGCCCCGTAGCGCGCCTTTTATAAAATGCAATATGAGAAGGGGTAACTTCTCCCCTTTTATTCCCATATCCTAGCTTGACAGTTGTCATCACAACCCGATTGGGAAGCGTCAAACTGCCTAATTTCAAAGGTTTAAGCAACAGATCGTCCTGCATAACTCCTCTAAAATCATCCAATCCTATACTTAATCTTTTTATTCCAGAGCAAAATTACTGGGCAATTTTTGATGAGGCGTTCAGTAATAACCTTTTAAAACGATCTAGGTTAATGGCGTGAAACTCAACCTCCAAACCTGTCCAATCAAATAAATCCAGAATTTCCTCAGCCCGTTGAGTCATGTACTCCTGTTCGAGATCGAGGCTATCCAGCACAATTATCTTGTCATAATAGCCAGGAAAATTCGCGTTGGCATCTGCTTCATCCCAGGCAAAGTATCGCTGGAATATTGTCTTCCAACTCTTCAGCCAACCCAGCGTAAACCACAATATCTTGTCTTGCCGTCCTTCACTTATCCGTTGGCGATCATCATAACCAGCTAACATATCATAGCCATATTCTCCCTCTACGCGGACAATCCCCCGACCTGCCGCTTCCAATATCGAATCAATTCGCTTGAGTGGTTCATCGGAACTGATGTGGCACTTCTTACCATAGACAACGATAATGTTTGAACCAGGATCGTATTCCCTAGCTTGCGATAAACGCTTGAGGAGATGCTGTTCTAATTTCTTAGGCAAGGCATGCAGACCGGGGGGTGTGAAAAATACTCTATTTGGATTTAGAAAGTCACTCTTCATGAGATACATTATCTCGGGGTGAAGCATTCCACAAGAAACAATATAACAATCCTCAAACGTTTGCGAATAATGATCATTCATTTGTAAACAAACCCTCCCTATTCAGACTTTAACATTAATCTGTCAAGACCTGAATGCAAGTATAGGTTGAGAAAAGGATTCCTCAGAGTCAAATCGGACATGTCATCCACGGAACAGGATTTTATCTAGATGTTGTCCATTTCTCTTTCACAATTACCATATCATCATCAAGCCATTTTTAGATCCCGACAGCAGGTAGCTGCTTATTTCATGAAAACAAGTGACCATTCATCATGACATCTTTTTGTGAACTTTTAGACTTATGTTCATCAATCAAAG
>CAZTJD010000052.1:0-25437 GCA_964613985.1 uncultured Anaerolineales bacterium | reverse complement strand
TATCAAACAAGTCAGTGCAGTTGTTGATATCACAGCTTTCAATATCTGTAACTAGGGAGATATTGATCAGGTCTACTGCTAACCCGTTGAATCCCAGAAAATGAAAGTTAAAAAATACCAGGATCATGAACCACGAACTCCCCGATATTAAATAATCAACCATCCCCATCCAACCTGTCAATATGGTAAGTTAAATAGATACACCCCGGCATTACAACCGGGGTGTATCTTCTCACTTAGAAAGGTGAAGGAGGAGGTCTTATTATCTACTCATGGTCTACGACGGTAGATGATTTTCCTTTGTTCGATCAGGATAGGTTGTTTACTATCTTTCCTGTTTATCATTTGAGTTAAAAAAGCCAGGAAACCAAGTGTTGATACCAATAAGAGTGTAATAACCATTAAGTTCATATCATGTCTCCTTTTAAGACTTTGGTAGTTGGTCATCTGATTAATAGACGTTTCGATATTGACCGGTCTTACTCCGACGAATACCGGTAGTTTTTCAAGATCGATCTCTTTCATGCCGTTATCGAGATAATATTATAAAAATCTTGAGGCGATATTAAATCACACGCTCCAGAACGATATACGTATATTAACCTGGGATCGTTGCATAAAAAGGAGAAAACAATAGAGAAAAATGACTGCTAAGAAACATAATGCTGTCACGGCGGGGCAGCCTAACTGCCTGGTGGACATTCGTTTCTAATCCAAGATCGGATTTACTACCCATATATAGACAAGGGTTATCCTACTTCATCGGTCGGAATAGCATCAGGTAGTGTGAGTTCGACCTTCCGGATGTTGGGGTCTAGCAGGATCAACTGGGCGATCAGGGTATAGATCACACCGAATATAATGTACATCAAACCAATGCCTCGACCGGAACCGCTGCCTAATACCTTACCTAGGGAGTCAGCTAGCCTGCCACCTTCTACTAATAAGGGTACGAAAATCCCTTCAGATACCGGACCGGTTGCCAAGTATGCTAAGGGGATGATGGAAAACGCGATCATTCGCCTGACAGAAAATACCCTGCCCTGGACATCCTGGGCTACCTTGGACTGCCAGATTGCCTGAGAACTACCATTCGTAATTGGAAGGGCAAACATCCCCAGGAATTGGGCTGCAGTTATCAGGGGCATCGCAGGAAACAAGCCGGTCAACATTGTTGCAATGCCGATCATGGTCTCACCTAAATATGATCCAAAGATCCTACGCCTGAACCCACCCCAAATACTCATCAGCAGGGTACCAAGCAACATCCCTACACTAATGATTGAACTCATATATCCCAGCGTATCCGCACTGGTCATTTCCAGGATCATAGGCGTGAAAAGGGGTAAGGTTATGGAGATGGAAAAATTCAACGCAGCAAAAACCAGCAGCAGGTGGAATAACCCTTTTCGCTGGCGAATATAACTCCAACCATAGACCGCTTCCCGCCGGAAGGATCCACTTTCTGCCTGTCCATCTATTGTCTTTTCAGGTTGAGGAAAACGCACTGAGACCAGGGTCCCTAAGGCGAAGAGAAAGGTGACCATGTCGATCAATAAGATTGGTCTCAACCCTGCATTAACATATAGGGCACCGGCTGCAGCCGGTGCAGCCAGGGAAGAGATCGCATCACCGATCTGCGTCATTCCTGCCGCGCGTCCAAGTTGCTTTTTAGGTACCATTAAGGATGTTGCAGCAGCATAAGCTGGCCATTGCATGGTATTCGCCAGGGAGAAAAAAACATCAGCAGCATAGATCTGCCAAAACCTCAAATTATCTGTAAAAACCATTAGGGCGATTATCACTGTAGCGAGAAAAGCCATCCCATCTGCGAAGATCATCAGCAGGCGACGGTCATATCGGTCAGCCAGGACCCCGGCGATGGGAGCAAATAGGATTGTCGGAAGGAACCAAACAAACATACTTAAAGCAAATAGAGTCGTTGAGCCTGTCTCTTCATATAGCCAGACTCCCAGGGTAAACCCACTCAATCCGGAACCCAGGGTTGAGATCAGCTGACCTAACCAGATAATGCTGAAAGTCCTCATTCCCTGTGCAAGACGGGGGTGTGTATTCATTCAGATCCTCTTTCTCTTAATGGAAATCGCACCTGCCATACTTTAAGACTGCCAGTTATAAAAAATAAGCGCTTGATTATTCAAGTAAAGAAACGAGACAACTGGCAGCCAAGCATCAAGAATACAAATTTATTGGGCAATGGGTTCATCAGAGATTTATCACCCCTCCGGTCTGTATTGCCATGGGGTCGGATCCTGAGAAATAGGGGGAACATAATCCACTCCCTTGGTGCTTTCCTCAAACTCCTCTTGGATTTTTACCAGGTGTTCTGGTTCTGAATATAATTCGACGGCGGTTACAGCCATGATCTTTGCTGCATGCATCATCCCTTTATGACCAATGGACATCCCGCTGGAAGCCACATTTCCCCAGCTATGCCCAGGTACCCCGGTCGGAGTACAGGTAGTGCGCAACATGCTTACAGGCGTAATCCGGCTGAGATCACCAACATCAGTAGACCCAGTCATCATCACCTTTTCATCAATAGCGGGAAAATTGAAACCAATCAATGGTTGCTGGAGATATTCCTCGAAGATGGCTTTAATCGCTGGCAAGGGCTTGAAGTGATCTATAAACCGGTCAATATATTCGCTGTTGGAACCAAGAAAGGCATCATTGATCGCCTGGGCAAAGGCAATTTCCTCATCGGTGTAGGTGATTGGACCGATCATCTCCATGGCCTGGTACTGCAGGTCCGCTAGATAGTGGTTGTTGAGTATTGCTGAACAGCCATCCTCAAAACGAATTTCAAGAATGGTTTCTGTCATCATCGCTGCACCCTGCGCGATTTTTCGCACCCGATCTACCACCTCAACCAGGTCATCTGGCTTATTGGCTCGAAGGAAATAATATACCTCTGCTTCCTCAGGGACAATGTTGGGTGCCTTCCCCCCATCGGTGATGATGTAATGCATGCGCACGTCATCTTTTACATGCTCCCGTAGGTAGTTAACACCCACATTCATCAACTCGATCGCATCCAAAGCGGAGCGTCCCTCGTGTGGGGCACCTCCAGCATGAGCAGCTCGTCCAAAAAAACGATAATAAATAGCGGTCACGCCCACATTTTCCCCTTTCGAGGGGTGGTTCACAGCAGCGGGGTGAAAGTTCAGGGCTGCATCAAGGTCATCAAAAGAACCTGCCCGAGCCATATACACCTTGCCGCTTCCTTTTTCTTCCGCTGGACAGCCATAATAACGAACAGTACCTTGGATACCGCTGCTTTGCAGCCACTTCTGGACCGCAACAGCTCCTGCTACTGCCCCGGTTCCGAGCAGATTGTGACCGCAGCCATGACCTGGGGCACCCTCCTCAACAGGTTCCTTGGTGGACTGCACCTTTTGAGACAATCCCGGCAAGGCATCATATTCACCGATAAAGCCTAGGACAGGCTTGCCCTTTCCCCATTCAGCGATAAAAGCTGTCTGGAGATCACCAATATTCCAATTGATTGAGAATCCCTGGGTGTGCAGATATTCGGCCTGCAACCGGGAAGATTTATGTTCCTCAAAAGCCAATTCCGGTGACGCCCAGATTTGGTCAGCCATTTCGATGAACTTAGCCTGATGGTTTTCTAACCACTTCACAACAACACGGGCCGATTCCTCATTTTTCATGTTTAAGTTCTCCACTTTTTAATTCATAGACTGGTCTTACATTTCTCCTTGTTTAATGGAGGAGAAAGATATTAATAATATTGATTTCGAAAAATTCAAACAAGATTGTTATAACCATCCATGACGGTTCATACAACCCAAAGTAAATCTCTCCTAAGGTTTCCAGGATTTTATCAAATACCTTATCTTAAGTCGGTCATGCTTAGTAGAACGAAGTTTCTCTTTCTTTAGGGTCATTTCGAATGAGTGGAAATTAATCCCTTCTTCTTCCCGCTAGATATCAATACCAAGCACTTTGCGAATCAAGTAACCAACTCCGAAGGAAAATGCTGCCACACCAACACTAACGATCGACATCTCCAGGAAGCGTTTCCCAAATTTGAGGTCGCGTGCCACAGCCAAATAGAAATTAAATACCGCTATTACCAGGATCGCGTTAACCAGGGTCCACGCCAGACAAAGCAGGTAATTATCCAAAACCAGATATGGAAATACCAGTATGATAACCGTAAAAATATAAGCAACACCGGTGTAAAAGGCGGACCGGGTCGGGTTGGTCTCACCTTCTTCAGCTCTCGAGGAAAGGTATTCAGAGGCCGCCATAGAAAATGAGGCTGAAATTCCAGTGATCAATCCGGAAAGAGCGATTAAATTAGTATTCTGAAAGGCAAAGGTTAATCCTGCTAACGCCCCTGTTAATTCCACCAAAGCATCATTCAATCCCAAGACTACGGAACTAATATACTTGAGCACATCCTCGTCCAACATATCCAATAACAATCTTTCATGCTCACCCTCATCTTCCCAAGGTTCTTTAACTGCAGGCACAGTTTCTAGAACCTCTGCATAGGCTTCCTGAGCCTGCTCCTCACCTTTTTCCATCAGCTTCATACCAAAGGTCAGTCCAAAGATGCGAGATATCCAATAATAGTATGCAACCTTGAAGCGGTTAGGAGGTATCTCTCGACCTGTTTGTTCTTTGAAAATAGAATAGTGTTTCTTTTCATCGGAAGAAATCCGGAGTAACAGATCTCGATTGTGTTCAGATTTGGTTGATTCTGCCAAACGCTGGTAGATTTGACATTCAGTGATCTCATTTTGCTGCCATTTGAGCAACTTCGTCATGATTTCCGGTGATATTCCTTTTGATTTTATATTTTCCATTGCATTCCTTCTACCAATTCCATGTTTTAAGATTCCTCATTTAGACTAAGCGCCTGGGTCCTCAACCAATCCCAATTAAATTTGGACGCCCCTGCCCAAATCATACAGGGTTGAGTGATTTGGCTTTTTTAACGCTCGATTTATTAAGAACTGTACAAAGGTTCGGCGTACTTTCCAGGAACTTCTTTGAAACATGCTGGTTTGTATGGTAATCGACATATTTACAAATATCTCTTTTAACTACGAATATTTTCATGATCTATGGTTTACCTCCACCCACGCATTTTCCGCATCTAGCACAATAGAATCACCATTTTTTATCTGGCTAATATCGATTTGATCGACGCAAGGAATCTCAGCAATAATACAGCCAACCGCTGTGATCGTCTCGCATTCAGCGTTGATGATCCCGGCTGGGGCTATGCCCTTGTGCTTCAGACGGTAAAGGGTATAGGAGCCGACGGTTGAGCCTTTTCCTTGTGGAAAGACGAACACTTTCCCAACAATGGATTGACCTTCTAATTCGTGGCCTCTTTCAACAACCATACCCGTATCTGGATCTACCCCACCATAAAAGGAAATCCCCTGAGATGTTACCAATGCCTCCGCTTCCGCCATCCCTTTAAATATCGTCCGTCCTTTTAAGATCATCCAGAATCCTTGTTATTTTCCGCAAATGCCACAAATAGTCAAACTTAACCGAAACTTGTTTTCTTAACCGTAAAGGAAAAACCGTTGAGTAGCAAATTGCGCCATGGTGTATATTGTTAGATCCAAGTAGTGCTTATACATGACCTGCTAAGAAATTTAATGGTGTCTTTACAAGGCAGCCTCACCAATATTCGAACATAGATAGCCTACCACGTTGTTCCGCTTGCAATGACCAGCAAAGTTTCTTTCATCCTGATCAGTGTCCTTCTACACTGTGAATTTATTCGTTATGAACTTTTCTGGAACGCATCTTCAAAACCTTAGCGTTCTTTGCGTCTCGGCATTGAATTTTCAAAATTGACAATCTTTCTCACTTCAATGCAGTCAGGACCACCTCATCAAATGGTTTGATCACCGTCTTGAACTTGTTTTTTGCTGAACCGTAATAACAAGCCTTGGCACTATCCGTAGCCATCACATGAAAGCGTCCCTCAATCGGGGCAACCACGCAGCAGGTATCTGCGGCAAATTTGGCACCAGCAGCCTCAATCACCGCAGTATACCCCATCCTATCGGCGATTTGCTTGGTCGGGCGAGCCGTCGTGATCCAGAATTCCCTGGTGACTGTTTTCCCAACCAGCAGTTCAGCGATCCGCGCTATCTCCTTGATTGAAAGGTGCGGACATCCCAGGCTGATGAAATCCACTTCAGTTCCGGAGGCATTGATCAGGGATGCTTTAGTACTTTGTAGGTCAGTATCAGTGATGACGAAACCCTTAACCGGTATCTTGACTCTTACTGCCTCCGGAGTAATGTCCTCTATATGGTACAACGCTACCCCACCATATGTCGCCAGGCTGGCTGAAAAAGACTTCAGGTTCTCCACTGAGGCAAGATGAATACCCTGAATATAGGGGACGCGATTCCCCTTCAGCGATTGCACTTTCTCACCAATGGCCTTGCCCAGGATACTAAAATCAGAATTGTCGCTAAGTTCACTCTCAACTTTCACCCAGAACGTGGGTTGCCTGGCCTCTTCCAGGTGGCAGCCATAAGCAGCGGTGCGCCCGGTCAATGAGGCAGCCAAAGCGCTCGGTCCCCCTTCACGATTTGTTCGCGCTCCAAGCACGGAGTTTGCGTAACAGACCGCGCTGGACTCCGCCCAGGCTATATGCTCTCCAAAATGGGGCACATTGCCAATTAGATAAGGGGTACAGGAGGCAGTGGTGATGACGTTCATGCGAGCAAAGGCGTCCAGGACTCGAACCTGGTTTTCGACGAATTCTTTGCTGATGCCCAAAGCCTGCCAGTTTTCGATATCCATCCCAGCAGGATTGAGCGTGGTCAGCACACGTGACCTACCTCCCCCATCTGCCATCTCCGCCAGGAATTCCAGGCCTGCTTCCCCAAGATTAGCGTAGCTAACACCTGAGACTTGCACCGAAGTAACAGGAAGCAGATGCATCGCACCATAAATATTCCCGAGCGTTGTGACGATTTCCATAGCTTTCTGGGTGGCTTTCCCCTCTTTACCATCGAGCATATCCTGTTCTTCAGATGTGAGTTTCATTTGCCTTATCCTGGAAATCTCCCTGGATCTATCTCAGGATATGGCACCTTCTCATAATTTTCCCTGGCACTTCCTACAGGAGCGGTCAAATCGAAGCCAATCTTGGTGGTCATCTTCGTCCTTGGTTCAGCAGACGGGTCCAGACTTGATCCTGGCTCTTTAGGCAGGATGATCATATCTTGGTCTCCCTGGAAACGGGTCGCCATCGCCCATTCAACGTCCAGCGGATCATAGATATCAATATCATGATCGACAACAAAAACGTGCTTACAGGAGCGATGACCAGCAAACGCAGCTTGGATAGCCTTTCTTCCATCGACTTCTTTCCGCTTTTCAATTTGCACGATTGCATGCAGCCATGAGCAACCACCTGGATCGACGTTAACATCCAGGCAGCGCACAACCTGGTTCACCTCCTTGAAAATTGTTGGCTCGCGCGGCATGCCCATTAGAAGTTTGTGTTCCAGGGAACCTGGCAGCAAAACCTGCCAGATAGCATCCTTGCGGTGGGTAATCGCCTTTATGTTAAAGACAGGTTCCATCCGTACAACATCCTGAGTCCCGGTCAGATCCACAAAAGGCCCTTCTGCATGACGTTGATCACGATAAACTGTGCCTTCCAGGACAAATTCTGTCTCTGCAGGGACCATCAGGTCGAGCGTTTTCGCTTTCACCACCTGCAGTGGTTCCAAAGAATTAGCAATCGTTAATTCATCCATCCCCATTGCGACAGAGGTCGCCCCAGCAACCAACACATTAGGAGTGTTTCCTACGCAGATCGCCACATCCACCTGCCCCAAATCCTCCAGGTAAGCATGGAAATGCCTGCCCTCGACCACCCGTACCGCCATCTCTGTCGGAGAGAAAGGCATGCAGCGGTGGAAATCCATGTTCTGACCATGTACCGGATGGGTGGTGATCGCCACACCAGCTGTGATATAGGGACCACCGTCACCGGGGAAGTGGATCGGAATAGGCAGGGCATTGAGATCAGGATCCAGATGGACAACTTCCTGGCAAGGCGCATCAGAGACAACCGTAGGGTTGCTTGGGTGCTCGATCGCCTGGCTTAAGATATGGATGATCTCGGCAACGCTGATCTGGAAATAATTTGCGAATTGAGCTTTGCTGCAGAGCAGGTTGCCAACCACCTTGAAGTCAGATTCCACTACATTCTCAAACAAGATCGGCTTCGGTTCTGTTCGCTTGAGCATAGCCGCAACTTCATACCACTTTGAGATCCCTTCATGAACGATTAACAGATCGCCGCGGTTGTGTAATACACGTAAATAATCTCGCAAACTCATATTGACCCTGGTTTAAACATTATTAATTTCAAAAAAGATCAGGCCACACTGGAAACAAGAGTTGGCAGATTGTATCACTTTCATCATGTCTCAGCTCGTGGATGGAATTTTCTTTTAGATCAGATGGTATCGTTTCAAAGCTGTATCCAGGATCATATTGACCAGGTGAGCATGACTTACGCTCTCCGCCGCAGCTTCAATCACCAGGTCTGATATCCCCGGAGACAAACCCGGGAGTGGATTGATCTCAAGGATATAAGGTTTCCAATCCTCATGGACATCCAGGCGGAAATCGACCCGTGACACATCCAGTGCACCAGTCACCCTGAATACGGCTGCGGCTAACCAGTTTAGCTCATCGATCATCTCATCATCCAGTGGAGCTGGGCAAATATACTCCAGTTGGTCCGCCAGGGCGACCTTTAGTCGGTTGCTGTAGACCACATCCGTCCCTTCAAAGGGCTGCAGGTTAACCTCCATGGGTGGGAAAAAGCGGAGCCCAGCCTGGACTCTTGGTGCTTCGTCATCTTCGGGAATTCGCCGTGCAACAGGACCAACCAGATTGCCGACCACCCCTACTGTCACCTCGCGTCCTTCAATGAATTTTTCAGCCAGTGCCGGTTGCTGGTAGCGCTCCAGGATGGAAGCCAATTGTTCTCGTAGTTCCTCATCATCATGGACGATTGATTTCCTGGAGATGCCCATCCCGGTACCCTCACGGCTGGGTTTAACAAATAAGGGGAAGTCCATATCGGGGTTAAGAGGTTCATCCACCCGTTCGAAGTTTTGAAAATTAGGGGTGGGAAGATCATGGTATGTAAGAACCCGCTTGGTCATTGGTTTATCCAATGCCAATGCCAGGGTCATAACCCTCGATCCCGTATATGGAATTCGCATCATTTCCAGCAGAGCAGGGATATGGGCCTCCCGTGCATCGCCAAAATGACCTTCACAGATATTGAAACAGATGTCCGGTTTGAACAGGGGCAGGGTGTGGAAAAGACTCAGATCCCCTTCCAGGAATTCGCAGATATGACCTCCAGCCCGAATTGACTCAATCAAAGCATTGATCGTCTTTTCAGAGTCCAGGTCATCCCATTGATCCTCTGGCATTCCTTCATATTTGGGAGCATTAACCTTCAAGTTCGCTAGCAAGGCAACACGGAATTGTTCCATGGTTCTCTCCTCAGGCAGCAATTACAAATTACTGTGGACTTGGTTGTTTGTTTGATCAACCCAGGAATACATCACTTTTATAGCATTGTATCTCAAGGTAAACCTTTTTTACCATGAAGTGGAAAAAAATGATTAAGAATTCACATCTTTTTAAAATAATCGGAGACACGCTTACCAGGTATTTGTAATCTTAACCCTACAACCTAAATCAGGAATATCGTTTATGGAACAGGTGAAGGGATTGGATTTTTACTGTAAAAATAAACCATTGACACATAACTTGATATACTTATAATTAGACTTTCTAACATTTAGAAAGGAGAATTATATGGAAAGTTCAAATGAAATTGTGGCTCGTGAAATCCTAAATGTGGTTCCTCTTATCATGCGTACAATCCGGAGTAAGTGGAAAAATGGGACCATTTCCGGAGTAACAAACTCCCAGTTCCGAATCTTGATGTTCCTTCATCGAAAGCCTGGGACTTCCCTGCAGGATGTTGCCCATCACATAGGTCTGACAGCTCCCACAACCTCTACCACGGTAGACCAACTGGTTTGCAATCATTTAGTAAATCGTGAACCTTCCCTTGAAGATCGCAGGAAGATCGAATTAACCCTGACAGATCATGGCAAAAAAATCCTGGAAGAAGTTTTTACCCATTCTCGTAATCACCTGGCCTCGTATCTGGCACTGCTCTCAGCTCAAGAGCGCGACATCATCTATCAAGCTTTAGAATTATTGGCATCGACATTCGCAATCCAAAGAGAACTCGAAGTAAATAATGGCGACAAAGGAGTTATGACATGATGCACAGAGGGCGTTTCTTTTCTGTCAATGCGCCAGACGAGCGACCGAGAATTACCCGTGAATTGCTAAAACGAGTCCTGTTATATGCTCGCCCATACCGATCATGGATTTTGGGCATGTTGCTGTTCACGCTAGCGACGTCTGGCATGTCATTACTGACTCCCTTAATCATGCGGGATTTAATCGACCACACTTTACCATCTAGAGATTTATCCCGTCTTGGCTGGTTGCTGGTCGCACTGCTGGCAATCCCGCTGATCACCGGTGCATTTAATATCTTCCTGAGACAGCTTAACGCCCGGGTGGGAGAGGGCGTTGTTTATGATCTGCGGGTAGCATTATTTTCGCATTTACAGCGTATGTCTCTGAATTTTTTCACACATACCAAAATTGGGGAATTGATGAGCCGACTGAACAACGACGTGGTTGGCGCGCAAAACGCCATTAGTAATACCTTCATTAATATTGGTACCAACATCATCCGTGGTATCGCTCTGCTAGCTGTGATGATCGCTTTGGAGTGGCGCCTGACCTTAATAAGTATTATTATCCTACCTTTCTTTTTATTGGCAGCCCAGAAGCTAGGCGGGCGCTTACGCGATATCACCCGCTTGCACATGGATTTAAATGCCAAGATGAATGCGGTTGCCAATGAGCTTTTGAATATTGGTGGTGTACTCCTGGTTAAGCTGTTCGGAAGGACGGAAGATGAAGATGAGCGTTTTCAACAACGCGCTGCAGCTGTACGAGATAATGGTGTTCAACGCGCTATTTCAGGCATGGTACTTTTCGTTACCATCGGATTGCTAAGCGCTGTCGGAACTGCCTTGGTCTACGGTATTGGTGGGTACATGGTCATTCAGCAGCAAATAACCATTGGCACCATTGTTGCCTTAGGAGCCTACTTAGGCAGCCTATATAGTTCCTTACAAAACCTGACCAACGCACCGATTGATTTTGCAACCTCTATAGTCAGTTTCGAGCGCGTCTTTGAGGTACTCGACCTACCCTGGGAGATTACCGAACGACCGGCAGCTCGGGTGCTGAAGGATGTTCAAGGTGTTTTGACATTTGATAATGTCTCCTTCAAATATCAGGTAGACACGAGTAGATTACTTAAAGGCGTCAGACGATTTGGAAAGCTGCAGGATGTCCAGGCTGTCTTGACGGGTGAAGGTCCTCAAAAATCAGAAGACAGCGAAAACGGCCAGGCTATTATGAATTTAGCAAGAATCAGCCAGGCACGTGAATGGGTCCTCGACCAGGTATCCTTCCAGGCTGAGCCTGGTCAGCTCGTGGCCTTGGTCGGACCCAGCGGAGCAGGAAAAACTACCCTGACGTATCTCATTCCTCGGCTATATGACCCGACTACAGGTCGTATCCTGATCGATGGTCATGACGTGCGAGATGTGACCTTGGCCTCTCTGGCAGACCAGATCGGTATGGTTACCCAGGAAACGCACCTGTTCCATGATACCATTGCAGTTAACCTTCACTACGCCAGAGAGAGGGCGACACTGAAAGAATTGGAGGTAGCGACACGAGCCGCTAACATCCACGAGTTTATCCTCGGATTACCCGATCAATACGATACCATCGTGGGAGAACGCGGTTACCGCCTCAGTGGCGGAGAGAAACAACGTCTGGCGTTAGCCCGCGTTATATTAAAAAACCCGCGCATCCTGGTACTCGATGAAGCTACCAGTTCATTAGACAGCGAGTCAGAAGCTTTGATCCAGGAAGCCCTCCAGCGAGTCATGTCGGATCGTACGAGTATTGTCATCGCCCACCGCCTGAGCACCATCCTTGCAGCGGATCAGATCCTGGTGATGGACCGAGGCAGGATCGTCGAACGCGGAACGCACACCGGATTGCTGGCGTCAGGTGGTCTTTATACCAGATTGTACAATACCCAATTTAAAATCAAAAAATCACCAATGGATAATTCAAGGGAGCTTCAATGAACAAAACAATCGACAGAAAGTGGTGGGTCCTCATCGCGATCGGCGCTGGATCATTTATGTCCGCCTTAGATGCCAGTGTTGTTAATACCATCCTCCCAATTCTGCGCTCCGCCTTCCACAGTGAAGTTGCAACGATTGAATGGGTTGTCACAGTTTACCTGATTGTTTTGAGCGGTCTACTTCTCACCTTTGGTCGCCTGGGTGACCTGCGTGGGCATAGATCTACTTATGTGTGGGGATTCGGAATCTTTATTCTCAGCTCAGCCCTTTGCGGTGCCTCCTGGTCTACAACAACACTGGTGGTTTTCCGAGGGCTGCAAGCGATTGGCGGAGCTATTCTAGCCTCAAATTCTCCCGCTATTATTACCGGGAATTTCCCTCCCGAGGAGCGTGGACGTGCCTTCGGTTGGGCTGCAACAATGACCTACCTCGGATTGACTGTTGGTCCTGCGTTAGGTGGTTGGATAACCCAGGCTATAGGTTGGCGGTTCGTATTCTATATTAACGTGCCGGTTGGCGCGCTGGCATTATTCCTGAGCCTGCGCTTTATCCCTAAAGACACACCGCTTGAAGTCAGGCAGCCTTTTGATCTGCCAGGTGCAGCTATTTTCCTGGCAGGCCTGACATTGCTCCTCCTTGGTCTAAATAAAGGGGCGGATTGGGGTTGGACATCGGTCGCAGTACTGGGTCTTATTGCTGGATCCTTACTCCTGTTGTTCGTTTTTATTTTCATCGAACGGCGTTCCCCAGCACCCATGCTTGATCTCAGTCTGTTCCGTATCCCCTTGTTTTCCACCTCGGCCGTCAGTGCCGTTCTGAATTATATCTGCGTGTATAGCATCACCTTCCTGATGCCTTTCTACCTGATCCAGGGTCGAGGATTGAATCCTGCCCAGGCAGGATTGTTCATAACGGTTCAGCCCGTGATTATGGCCATAGCTGCCCCACTTAGCGGGACACTCTCAGATAAGATCGG
This sequence comes from uncultured Anaerolineales bacterium, assembly GCA_964613985.1. GTDB lineage: Bacteria > Chloroflexota > Anaerolineae > Anaerolineales > UBA11858 > CAZTJD01. The sequence continues at coordinate 12,126 of CAZTJD010000052.1, read as the reverse complement.
CTCACGTATTCCTGGGATGCTTGGGATGGGTATGTTGTCAGCAGGCTTATTCTTCCTATCGAACCTGGAAGCCCAGACAGGTCTTTGGATGGTAGTGGTTGGTCTGATCATGACCGGTTCTGGTATCGGCACATTTATCTCACCCAATACCAGCGCTTTAATGGGTGCAGCACCGAGATCCCGGCAGGGGATTGCCTCCGGGGTCATGGCAGCAGCGCGCAACTTCGGTATGGTGCTGGGCATCGGCTTGGCAGGAGCCATCTTCACCACCCAGTTGGCGCAAAATGGGTCGAATGGCTTGTACCTTGGGGTTGGGCAGGGATTCCGAGTGGCGTCCTTGATCGCAATATTGGGCTTCTTCACATCAGCGCTCAAAGATAAATAGGAATAGTATTTTATTTCTGGCTGAAGATCACATCAAAGACCTGCTCTCTTCCATTAAAAATACGGCAACAGGTCATTTATAGGAGTTCTTCGCAACTGAATGAGCAGCGAACAGGAGTGAAAAACCTCCACCACCGAGCTTAAGTTTCTTCTTTATTCTATGAAATGTGATTTTTATACACATATTTGAGAGATCTTCAGAACTGCAAAAATCCGAACCCACTTGCCAGAATAATTCCCACGCTGTTCGTAATTTTAAATTCCCCCTAACGGTCTTCTGATGCAGGGATCTCCTGTGCTGCTTTTTCTAAGATATCAAATCCCGCCTGGATGAGCACAAGGAGATCTTTATATGCTGACGCCTCCCCCGCTTCCACCTTTGCAAGGGACTTATCCAATCCGGCTCGTAACCCACTGGCTCTATGCGCCCAAACCGAATCAGCAGATAACCGTTCCAATCGCTGCACCAGGATTCTTGCTTGATGAATTTTATGCATATCCATGGGAAGAAGTGACCTGTAGTTTATAGCAAGATGCAGTCATAAAGTCAAACCAAATGAGGGCAATTATTCCTAATCACTTGTCACCTGTCTCTAATCTTGGACCTCTAATCTCAAGCCTTTAATTCGCCTCAATATCCTCCAACGTCAAATCACAGCGCCGTGCTGGAATGGTTCCGAATTAATTTTAGCTTTGTTAGTGGAAGATGGGGGCGTTCTGGTTACTCCTGCTTTACCAGATAATAAATCTTTAATAAAATCGTGAACCTCTTGTATATTTTTTTCGATTCGGTGATAAAATAAATTTATACTGCCGTAGAAAAGTCGGGGGATATCCAGCTTGAATAGGGCTGTGCCAATATTTTATGCACGTTATCGTGCCAATAGGAGAAGAAATGGAAACAAAGTTATATGTTGGGAATCTGCCTTATTCCGCAACGGAGAACACGCTGAAAGAATTATTCAGCCAGGCAGGAGAAGTTACAGAAGTCGTCATCATCAAGGATCGTAACAGCGGACGTTCAAAAGGATTTGCTTTCGTAACGATGAGCAAACAGGAGGAGGTCGAGACAGCGATCCAGATGTTCAATGACCAGGATATGGAAGGAAGACCTTTGAAGGTGTCCATCGCCCGTCCGAGAGAGGAAAGACGTGATCGACGTGGTGGTGGTGGAGGGAGAGACCGCCGAGGAGGTGGTAGGAGAGATAATCGTAGTGGTGGAAGCCACCGCGAAAGGAGAGATGATCAAAGCGATTATTAAGAATAATATCTTTTCTAATCTGGTCTAGATCAGAAAGATTTCATTTGGGCAGCAAGATTTTGCTCATGGTTATTGCCCAATTTTCAAAGCCCAAGCGTTTTACAACGCTTGGGCTTTTTTATTTTCTTCATCTGTCAGGAGCACAATTTCTCTTGCACCTTTTTTCCTGGGCTAAATCTTCCGTAAAACACATCAACGCCTGTCCAACTCCTTGTTGTCGAAAAGGTTCCTCCACATATATCTCGGTTAATTCCGTATACGCTTCTTTATAAAAAATAGTGGGGATAACCCTCAAAGGATAAATGGGATAAACATTTTCGTTTCTGCCATGTAGGCCAGGTAATTTGCTCCGAAGAATTCGGTATTTTCAGCTTCTTCGTTCTTGGCAGTGAGTATCAGGAACACAGTGGTTGTCCCTGCCAACAGGATACTGAGCCAGTTGATTTTCTTCAGTAGGATGCCCCAACTCAGGAACAATAACGAGCTGTAAAACGGATGCCGGATGTAGTTATAGATACCCGCTGTCACCAATGCGGTTGTCTTCTCTATCCCCATCAAGCCAAGATTACTACGATCTTCATTTAATTTCCCGAATTTTCTGAATGTAAGCACGCCCAATAAGATTAACACCAATGAAAGAGTCAGGAAGAACCAGGAGAACACTTGCCTGACGCTGAAGGGATCAACAAACCAAAAATCCATGTTGACCAGGAAGGAGACCAGGATTATCTCCCAGGCAAAAAACCGGTAAAAACCATGATATCGAGGATTGCGTAAAGATGACCGCGAGACCCAAGCTATCCCCAGCGTAGCCAGAACAAAAGTGAGAATCTTATATTCCACAATCACTTGTGCCTATATTCCGTCAACGACGACTATTCGATGGAGGAATTTGATGACGAATAATTTAAACATTATACGACAAAGAATCGTTTTCAAGATGTCTTAAGACTTCCGAAATCTCTAAGATTTCGGAAGTCTACGTCTTCTTATCATGGAGATCGCAGGTGAGAAATTATAAAATCACTGCTGCAGGGAAAAGTCTTATACCTGGCGGTTGCCAATCCACTCAAATACCCAATATTTACAAGGCAGTGAAAACTGATTATCATTGTTTGGGTAGTTGATAAGAACCTTATTAGCTGGGTAAAGGGATCTAATTCATAATATGAACGAGCCAAAAGTTATTTTCTCCATGGTGCGGGTAAACCGGCGCTTCCCGCCCAGCAATAAAGAAGTCATTCGTGATATCTCCCTGGGCTTCTATTATGGCGCCAAGATCGGCGTGGTTGGTCTGAATGGTTCGGGTAAGAGCACCCTGCTGCGCATCATCGCTGGGAAAGACAGCGGCTATGAGGGGGAGGTTGTCTTCTCTCCTGGCTATAGTGTGGGCATGCTCGACCAGGAGCCCCAACTCGATCCCGAGAAGACGGTCAAAGAGATCATTGAAGAGGCTGTCCAACCCATCGTGGATAACATTAAAGCCTTCGATGAAATCAGTGCCAGATTCGCCGAACCTGACCCTGATTTCGACCTCTTAATCAAAGAACAGGGTCGCCTGCAAGAATGGCTGGACGCCCACGAAGCCTGGACTCTGGACAGCCGCCTTGAGATGGCGATGGATGCCTTGCGCTGCCCCCCGGCGGAGATGCCAATGAAAGTGCTCTCTGGTGGAGAACGCCGGCGTGTTGCCCTCACCCGCTTGCTGCTCACCGAGCCAGACATCCTGTTACTTGATGAACCTACAAACCACCTCGACGCTGAATCGGTCGCCTGGCTGGAGCGTCACCTTCAGCAATACCGCGGTACCGTAATTGCCGTTACCCACGACCGTTACTTCCTGGACAATGTTGCCGGCTGGATCTTGGAACTTGACCGTGGTCACGGTATTCCCTGGCGGGGAAACTATTCCTCCTGGTTAGAGCAAAAACAAGAACGGCTGCGAACAGAACAGCGCACTGAAGACAAGCGCCTGCGCACCCTTGAACGTGAGCTGGATTGGATCCGTATGTCCCCCAAAGCGCGTCAATCCAAGGGCAAAGCCCGTTACACTGCCTACGACCGTCTTCTCTCTCAGGAACTTGAGAAGCGCCGCGAAGACCTGGAGATTTATATTCCACCAGGTCCTCGCCTGGGTAATGTTGTCGTTGAGTTTGAGGGCATCACCAAAGGCTACGATAAGCGTTTGCTGATCGACGACCTCACTCGCAGCATCCCTCCGGGCGCCATTGTAGGCGTTATTGGTCCCAACGGGGCCGGCAAGACCACCTTGATGAAGCTGATCACCGGCCAAGAAGCCCCAAACTGCGGTGCTGTGCGCATCGGCGAGACAGTGCAGTTTGCCTATATTGACCAGGAGCGAGAAGCCCTGGACGGGAGCAAGACCGTCTGGGAAGAAATCAGTGCTGGGGAGGAAGAGATTATATTGGGCGGACGCCGTCGCAATTCCCGGGCTTATGTCGCCTCCTTTAACTTCCTGGGCAGCGATCAGCAGAAGAAAGTAGCAGACCTCTCCGGTGGCGAACGCAACCGCGTCCAGCTTGCCAAGATCCTCAAACAAGGCGCTAACCTGATCCTGCTGGACGAACCGACCAATGACCTGGACATCAATACCCTTCGCTCCCTGGAAGAGGCTTTGGAGAGCTTTGCCGGCTGTGCCATGGTCGTCTCCCACGACCGCTGGTTCCTGGATCGCATCGCCACCCATATCCTGGCTTTTGAAGGCGACAGCCAGTTGCGCTGGTTCGAAGGCAACTGGTCCGATTACGAGGCAGACCGTAGGCGGCGTTTGGGTATCGCTGCTGAAACCCCTCAACGGGTAAAATACCGCAGCCTCACCCGGTAAAAGAGCGTAGTTCTTTCAAAATGAACCAATCCGATCCTGTCTGCTCTTCGTTTCAGACCGATTGAGGCTGTATGGAAATGACAGACCTCCCCACCCTTACCACTGACCGCCTCATCCTGCGTCCATTCAGCCTGGAGGACGCTGCCCGAGTCAGGATGCTTGCTGGCGCCTGGGAGGTGGCGGCGACAACGGCTAACATCCCCCACCCCTACGAAAAAGGCATGGCGCAAGACTGGATCAAAACCCACCGGGAAGCATATCAAACCGGGAAAGCTTTGACGCTGGCAATCACCATCAAGTCAGATGGTATCCTGATCGGCGCCATCGGCATCCACCTCTCCAAATCGAATCACCTGGGAGAGGTCGGCTACTGGATCGGCGTGCCCTACTGGGGCAAGGGTTACTGTACCGAGGCGGCGCAAGCCCTGGTGCGTTACGGTTTTAGAACCCTGGGGCTCAATCGCATCCAAGCTCGTCACCTCACTCGCAACCCGGCCTCCGGTAGGGTGATGCAGAAACTGGGCATGCAGCACGAGGGCACCCTGCGGCAGGCGATCTTCCGCTGGGATTCCTACGAGGACGTCGAGATCTACGCCATCCTGCGTGAGGAATTTAATCATGCTTGACCACTAGCAAAGCAAAGGGTAAAATCGGATGCGCAAATGCGGGCGTCGCCAAGTGGTAAGGCATCAGCCTTCCAAGCTGACATTCGTGGGTTCGAATCCCATCGCCCGCTCTGATCACAGATACGGGCCCATAGCTCAGCGGTAGAGCGGACGGCTCATAACCGTTTGGTCGTAGGTTCGATCCCTACTGGGCCCATATCCCGTTCCTTTATAAAAAGAGCGAAAATGGATCGCTCTTTTTACCTTAAATCACATTCCCTTAAGAATACCGGGATTTCTCTCCTCTCTGTCAGCGACAAATCACCGCAAAAAATCTATGTCCAACTGACTTCTTAGCCGGGGATGGTGCTTTAAGCGGGGAGCGGGATTAGTTTTCGAGGTTAGAGATGACGAATTTGTATTCAAGTGATAGACTCATCTTTGTGAAGTTTCGTGTTTATCCTGCTTTCACTAAAGGAATTTGTGTTTTTACGATTACCACAGTTTACAAGCTATGTTTTTATCGAATTTGAAAAGATTTTTAATCGGTGAGCCTTTCCCAACCAGTCATGAAATCCATGAACGGTTAGATAAGGTCCGTGCTCTGGCGATTTTTGCTTCTGATCCGATCAGCAGCAACGCTTATGCCACCGAAGCGATCATGAGCGTATTGATCGTTTTGGGGAGCGGCGCATTGGCAATGACTCTACCGATCGGATTAGCGGTTGCCGGTCTGGTGCTCCTGGTGATCTTCAGCTACATCCAGACCATCCTACATTATCCCGGCGGGGGTGGCGCCTATATTGTCGCTAAAGATAACCTGGGGACATTCGCATCCTTGATGGCTGCTGGAGCACTTCTAACTGACTATATCTTGACCGTCTCAGTCTCGGTGTCTGCCGGGGTGCGCGCCGTGACTTCCGCATTCCCGGCAGCTTTCGAGCACCGCGTTGCCATTGCCTTGACGGCGATCATCATCATCACCTGGGTCAACCTGCGTGGTGCACGCGAAAGCGGCACGATATTTGCGATCCCGACCTATGCCTTTGTCGCGGGAGTCTTGGTAATGATCGTGATCGGCCTGGTTCGTTATTTCGGTATCTTTGGAACCTCCCAGATCGCCCCAACGGTAGAACAGGTGCCAGCCTCTACCTCCCTCACCGGCTTCGCCTATGTCTGGCTTTTACTGCGTGCCTTCGCGGGAGGCTGCACGGCTTTAACTGGTATTGAAGCCATCAGTGACGGGGTGCAGGCTTTCAAACCTCCCGAATCGAAAAATGCCGCCATTACCATGGTCACCATGGGCGTGATGGCAATGTCGCTATTCACCGGCATCACCTTCCTTTCTACCCACCTTCAATTGGTCCCTCACGAGACTGAGAGTGTCTTATCCCAACTGACCCGCCAGGTCACCAACGGCGGTTTTGTATACTACTGGGTGCAGTTCTTCACCGCCATGATCCTGTTCCTTGCAGCCAATACCGGCTACCAGGATTTCCCACGCCTGAGTTCCTTCCTGGCTCGGGATAATTTCCTGCCACGCTGGCTCTATAACCGCGGCGACCGCTTGGTTTATAGCGCCGGTATCCTGGTTCTGGCTTTGATCTCGGCCATTTTTGTGATCATCTTCCAGGCTGACGAGATCGCCATGCTGCCCCTCTATGCTTTGGGCGTGATGTTGGGTTTCAGCCTTTCTCAATTTGGCATGTTCCACTTGATGGGGAAGATCATGTGTCTCAAACCAGGTGAGAGTCTGAAAACCAAGGTCACCGAAATCCACTTTGAGAAGAATGCCAGCCATAAACGTGTTCTGAATGCTATCGGCGCCCTGGTTACACTAGTTGTCTTCTTCATCCTGATCCTGACCAAGTTCAGGGAAGGTGCCTGGGTGGTGGCGATTCTGATCCCAATCCTGGTTTTTACCTTCTATGCCATCCACCGCCATTATAACAATGTGGCTGAGGCGCTCAGCACGCACGGGATGACCTATAGCGACATCACCGGCGTGGCAGACGTGGTCATGGTCCCCATCGCAGATGTCCATCGTGGCACAATTTTAGCAATTGAATACGCCAAGCGAATTTCCAAGGATGTGCGGGTCCTTTCGATCACTACCACCCCAGAGATGGAAGAGCGCCTGCTGCGGCGTTGGAACCGCTTCCCCGAGATCACCGGCGATGTTCAGTTGATCACCATCGAGTATGATTACAGGAATATTCTCGACCCTGTGGTCGAATACATCGAAAAGATCAGTAAAGAGGAATTCCCCAATCAAATAACGACCGTGGTCGTCCCGGAATTCATCCCAGAACTTGGTATCGCCAACATCCTTCACAATATGACCGCCAACCGCCTGCGCTGGCGATTGAAGGAATACAAGAACATCGTCATCATCGACGTCCCCTTCCATATCGACTCCCAGCTGTAACAAAAATCACCCCTCACCCTCAGGAGAAAAAAACCATTGCAATTACTTATCATTAATGATAACATATTTATATGGATTTTGAGCGTCTGTTAACTCTGACTGGTGACATTCCCCTATTTGAATCCTCCCTGCTCCTGGCTGGGGAGGTCGATCCAAAAAATGTACGCCTTCAACTTACTCGCTGGAAGAACACAGGACGCATTTACCAGTTACGCCGTGGACTATACTGCATCGCTCCTCCTTATCAAAAAGAAAAGCCCCACCCCTTCGTGGTCGCAAACTATCTCGTTAGAGCATCCTATGTAAGCAACCAGTCCGCACTGGCACATTATGGCCTGATTCCCGAAAACGTCATCCAAACAATCAGCGTCACGGCAAAACGACCCGGCACATGGGAGACGCCTCTCGGTACCTTTCACTTCTATCATATCAAACCAGCGTTGCTACGCGGTTACAGGATGATTGAATTAGGTGGAGATCAGCAAGCCCTGATCGCAACACCTGAAAAAGCGCTGCTTGATCTGGTTTACTTACAGCAAGAAGGTGATTCACACCTTTTCCTGGAGGAGCTTCGTTTACAAAATCTAGACCGGCTTGATCTAGGCGAACTAAGCAAACAGATGGTGCTCTTTGAGACACCCAAGATATCCCGCTCCTATGCAAATATCTTGTCCTTAATCCAGGCCGATACGGGGTATGTAAGAATATGAAAGATTATCTCATCGAACTGGTACACGCCACACCCGACTTGCTTAGTGGTAGAAACCTGGCGCGCGAATATCTACAAGCGCGCATTCTGGGAACCATCCAGCGCAATGGTGCCATGATTCCATTAGCTATCCATGGTGGCACAGCGTTGCGTTTTTTGTATGGTCACGGGCGCTTCTCTGAAGATCTCGACTTCACACTGGAACAGTCTCCCGAACAATACAATTTCCGGCAGTACTTGCACGAGATTAATCGTGAGTTGGTTCCTGAAGGATATGTTGTTGAGTTGAAAGTTAAGGACCAGAAGGCTGTTCACAGTGCATTTGTGCGCTTTCCAGGTTTGCCTTATGAACTAGGCCTTTCTGGTCAACGTACTGAATCGTTTTCAATAAAACTCGAAGTGGATACACGTCCCCCTGTTGGAGCTAACACAGAAACAACGGTTGTGCGACATTTTATAGTCCTCCAACTCCATCATCATGATCGCGCCAGTCTGCTTTCAGGAAAATTACACGCCATCCTTCAGCGTATTTATACCAAAGGACGAGACCTGTTTGATTTATTCTGGTACCTCTCTGATCCAAACTGGCCATCACCAAATTTAGTCATGTTGAACCATGCCCTGGAACAGACAGGATGGGGAGGGCCATCGATTGACGATAGGAACTGGCGCTATATCGTTCACGAACGGATTCAAAAAATAGACTGGGAAGTGGCTGTCAATGATGTAAAACCATTTCTGGAACCTGATTTTGATATCCACCTGCTAACCAAACAGAACCTGGAATCACTACTAATCAAATCATCGCGATAACCTAAATTTTCCCTATATCGAAAAAAGAGAAATTAATAAGTGTTTCGCCTTCTTTCGGATCCTCCGGATACGTTCATTTGAATTATCCGGGCATTCGTGAAAATTCACGGAAAAACAACCTGTCCAATCCCGGCATTTCTGAATTCGTATGTTCCATGTAGTTTGATTGGTTTCTCCAATCAAACTGCCAAGCTAAAATGTGTTCGAAACGAACACATTTTAGCCCTCCACTGGCTGCGAATCTTCAATCGCACCCTCATCGCGATCACTCCTCCGCACTGCCCACAGGATCAGCAGCAGCGCCACGACCACGATCGCCAGTATCGTCGGCGTTACCTTGTTAAACTGCACCACGATCGGCGCTAAAATCAGCGCCACCAGGTTCATGACCTTGATCATCGGGTTGAGGGCTGGACCGGCAGTGTCCTTCAGCGGGTCACCCACCGTATCCCCGACCACAGCAGCCTTGTGATTCTCGGTGCCTTTGCCGCCATAATGCCCATCCTCGATAAATTTTTTGGCATTGTCCCAGGCACCGCCGGCGTTCGCCATGAACACCGCCTGCAGCTGACCGGAGACGATCACCCCTGCTAAGAAGCCGCCCAGCGCCTGTTCCTTCAGCAGCAGTCCCACCGCGATCGGCGACAGGATCGCGATCAAGCCCAGCGGGATCAGCTCGCTTTGTGCCGCCCGGGTGGAAATCGTCACCGCCTGGGCGTAATCCGGCGTCTCACGCCCTTCCATGATCGCCGGGATGCGCAGTTGTCGCCGTACTTCCGCCATGATGTACCCCGCAGCCCGGTTGACCGCCTTGATCAGCAGACCGCTGAACAGCAGCGGCAGCGCGCCGCCGATCAGCAAGCCCACGAATACCTTTGGGTCTGCCAGGTTGATGATCCGTTGGAAGGTATCCACCCTTTCAGCTGGGATGACCCGTTCGATGTCGGTGAAGAAGGAGCCGAAGAGCGACACCGCCGCGATCACCGCCGAACCGATCGCCACCCCCTTGGTGATTGCCTTGGTGGTGTTGCCGGCCGCGTCCAGGTCTGCCATGATCTGGCGAGCCTCATCGGAGAATTCCGCCGACCCGGCTAACTCGCCGATCCCGTTGGCATTGTCGGCGATGGGACCGAAGGTGTCCATGCTGACGTTGTTGCCGGTGTGGGACAGCATCCCCACCCCGATCAGGGAGACGCCAAAGAGGATGTAAGTGAAAGGGTCTCCAGCAGCCACGCCCTCCCCCTGCATGCTGATCAGGAACAGGCCGAAGACCATGGTCCACATGGCAAAAAACATGCCTGAGACCACGGCTTTCTTCATGAAGCCGCGAATGATAAAGGCTAGGGCGATCACCGCCGCCACGATAAGGGTTAGTACATAAAGGTTTGCCGGGAAGACAAGGGTGTAGACCAGGATGGAGGCGGTAATGCTGAGCACGATCACGATCACCGACCACACGCTGGAGAGGTATCCCAGGCTGAGGCCTTCCAGGATCACCAGCGCTGGTCCGAACACGGTCGCCCGGGCGATGTTCTGGACGCGCTTGCTGTGAGCTGAGGTGGCGATAGCGGTCAGGGGGTTGAAAACCACCGCCAGGGCTACGCCGATGGCGACCAATGCGCCCAAGGAAAGGTGAGACAGCATGCTCCCACCGGGGTCGCGAGCGCCGGCATAGAACACGGAGAGTAGGAAAGTGGCTGTGATGGTGATCGCACTGGACAATTCGTAGCTCATGAACATCGCCTCTTCGGCGTCGTCCACGTTCCATAGCGAGACGGCATAGGTGCCGATGATAGAGCTGACCACCCCGATGCCGCGCACCAACAGCGGCAGCACGATCCAGAACAGCTCTCCCGTGATGGCGGTCAATGCCAGGCCCAGGATCAGGCTGGACACGATCGTGACCTCGTAAGACTCAAAGATGTCCGCAGCCATGCCAGCACAATCCCCGACGTTGTCCCCGACCAGGTCAGCGATGACGGCCGCGTTGCGGGGATCGTCCTCTTCCATACCCGCTTCAACCTTCCCGACCAGGTCTGCCCCGACATCGGCAGCCTTGGTGTAGATCCCGCCGCCGACGCGCATGAAGAGCGCCAGCAGGGTGCCGCCGAAACCAAACCCGAGCAGTACATCCGGCGCCGCCTTGCCAAAGATGATGAAGATGATCGTCCCACCCAGCAGGCCCAGCCCATCCGTCAGCATCCCCGTGATCGTCCCCGAGCGGTAGGCGATCGTCAGGGCTTTCCTGAAGCTGATCTTAGAAGCTGCCGCCACCCGTACATTGCCCTGCACCGCCATGTTCATCCCGATGAAGCCCACCATGGCGCTGAAACTGGAACCCATTATGAAAGCAATCGAGCGACCGAAAGCAATCGACCACACTGCTGGCTGGCAGTCCACCGCCGAGGCGACCCGCTCAGGTCTGAAATCCTCATACCCGTTCTCACGGGCAACCTGCTTGGCGGTTTTATGTGCCAGTTGGGGCATGATCTCAGCCTCGCTCAGGTCGGTATTGGCTGCAATCTTAGCCGCGAAGGCCGCCTCCACCTGATCCTGGCAGAACAGCTCGTTGGCTTCGCCGGTGGGTTTCACCAGCACCACGCTCAGGAACATCGCCACCGCCAGCACCCCGATCAGCACCACCACGGTGCGCAGCTGGGTGCGCAGGTAAGCGTTGGCCCCATCGCGAATATAGCCCCAAATCTGCTGCATCGTACTGCTGCCTTTATCAGCCGCAAAGGTTTGCCTTGCCAGCCAGTAGGCATAAGTCAACGCCACGAAAGCGGTCGCAAGTACAACAAAAATCATCGCTTGCTCGAAGGGTTCAATTCCATGCATCGCATTCATAGGGTGGTTAACCTCCTAGATATTCTCTTTGATCCCATTTTCCGTCTAATTCAAAAGGTATATGTGCAGTTTGGTGTTTTTCCAAACTCCTGTATGCGACCGACATCCTCCAAAAAAAACAGCACAGGTGCGCCTGTGCTGGTTATACTCCACAAAGATATGATCGGTTGATGTCAGCGCGGGTTAAGCTCATTGGATTCTTTTACCAAACCCAGGTGGTTTGTTGCTCATCCT
>CAZTJD010000051.1:17520-26181 GCA_964613985.1 uncultured Anaerolineales bacterium | reverse complement strand
AATTATAACCCATAAAAGAAGAAAACCAGTCACTGGAATACAGAAATATAAACTTAATTACAGCCGAAAATAGGGTAAATGTGTTGTAATAACTAGCCTTATCATATTTGATCTCTATCTAGTTCCCATCCTTTTGCTTCAGCCTTTCTAAATTCCTCCGGTGTGTTCACATTCCAGAAGGTGATTGCGTCAGGATCATATTGAGCAACGACTTCCGGGTGGAGAATGTGAATCATGGCGTCTTCATGCCAGGCGATCATGCGCTGTTTTCCATCCTCCAAAGCAGTCTTAACCAGAGGCAGGCATGTCTTCCTGCGATAAACAGCATGCAAAGGCTCCAGACCATGTTCAGTAGCAGGAATCACGGCATCTGCATTGGAGTCTAGAAGGATATCCCGGCAGAGGGCTAAAAGAGAAGCATTTGCAAAAGGCAGGTCGCAGGCAACCACGGCAACCAGGGGATGACTGGCATTTACCAAAGCGGTGTATAGCCCACTCAATACCCCTGAACTAGGGAAGACATCAGGATATAAGGATACATGTAAAAATCCATATGCTTCTGGATTATTCGTTGTTACGATGACCTCGTCTACCAGGAAGGAGAGTCGCTCCATGACTCGCTGAATCATTGGCTTCCCCAGGAAGGGCAAGATGCCCTTATCCTGCCCCATTCTGGTCGACCCACCACCGGACTGAATGGATAAGGTTAACATGGGAATATTATAAATAAAAATACGAGGTTGGAAATCATGTTGGAAATCATAATGGAGGAACAAGGAATCAGCGGCCAGTTTCGAGGAATGGGGATATCCAATATAATAAGATGTGGGTACGCCCCTGTAATGAATTACTTTTATCCTCTGCCACTCTGTACCCTCACTACATGCCGATCCACACCCCCAAAGCGGTATTTATAATCCTCATCACCGCGCATGAAGTCAATCTTTTCGCGACCATTCTCGATCGCCCATTGAATTAGATAAGCAAGTAATACCCATCCGGGAGAAAGGTTGTTATATTTAAAATCAATACCAGAGTTATACACCCATAAATGGTTAAGGTAATCGAAGTTGAGATATCCGGCAGCTTTCTCTGAACCAACTTCCAAGAACGAAAGCTGTAGCCAGCCGGCATGAAAAGCAGCGTGGATGGAATTTCTCATCTGGGTGCACATCGAATCGGTCAAAAATGCTGCTTTTTGAGGATCAATTGCCATCAAGTCCAGGAAATCATCGATCTCTTGGTCTAGTTGGGTCTCGTCTTCAACGATATACCAGCGGACGGGGAGAAAATAACCCTCCGCCCGGCGGAGCTTCCGACGAATCTCGTGACGTTGTTTCTTCTGGATCACTGCCAGGTAGTCCTCCCAATTACCAGGTAGGATGAGCGAGGGAGCGGGTTGAATCCTCTCCTGCTTCCAGGTCCAGCCACGCTGCTTGATTGCCCGAGATAGGATAGGTAGGGTTGGTGACTCTTCCAGAATATTATAGAGATCAAGAATTTCCCAATCTGGTGTTTCAGGACTCTCAAGATGAGTTAAAATGGCTTCAATGAATTCTGGCAATTTATCTTGAGGGCATATCAAATCCAGGTAGTCGGAAATTTCTATGCTGCCAATAAACATTAGCGCAGATTTATGGTTCCGGTTTGTTGTGAAGAAAAGTGGCGCAATTGCTTGAAGGACACCGTCATTAGAACGATAGCTTAAGATGTGCAGGTCGCCGTGACTCCACTCACCTCCACCAAGAGTTTTCCACCACTGCACCATGTATTCATGACGTTGAAATGGCACGTGACTTGCACTGTTTTTTAACAGGCTGTTCCATTCGTTTCCGATTTGTTCAAGTTCATTGAGGGTTTTCACAGCTTTGATTTGCATTGCTAACTCCGGAAGATTGTGGTGATTTGCGAACCGGTTGTTATTTCTTTTTAACATTATGGATATAAAAAGGCAAATGGTCGCGAGGTATGATGAATCGAAGCAATTATACTGGTAAAATGGAACGAGATAACAGATGTGTGATTAAATGACTCAATCCTTAGATCTCCTCATACTCCCAATTTATAGGCAAAACAACCGTGACATGGAAGCTGTTCCTGGGTTATTGACAGCCCAGGCTCCTCGCCGTGCTGGTCGTGGGCGATCGGATGAACTCCTGTTGATCCATTTATATTTGGAAGGGACAGCGCCACTATCACCCAAGGGATACAACAAGTTATTGGCACACCTGGAAGAGATTTATTTCAAGACCTCTGGTTCATCAACAACTGCTATAGGGACCGTCGTTTCATGGCTAAATCAATACCTGCTCGAACGTAACCGTCGAGGGGCAGAACGAGATATGAGGGCGGTTGGAATGCTGACTCTGGCAGTGCTGCGGGGAGGGCATCTAAACCTGGCTCAGTGCGGTTCGTCCCACGTTTTTTTGGTTAATTCCATGGGATTAACTCATTTGTGTGATGAAGAATCAACAGATCGAGGCTTGGGACTCGGGCAGAAAGCAAATTCACGGTATCACCTGCTCGACATCTCCCCAGGTGATATGGTCCTCTTTGCCCCCGACCCGCCCCCAATATGGACAGAGGCGATTTTGACTGGGGTTTACGGCTTGACTTTACCAATGGTTTATGAACGATTGATGGATCGGATTGGACCTGAGCTCCAGGCTGTGTTAGTACAGTTGAAATCAGGGTCTGGCGGATTCCAGATTGTCCATCCGCAGATATCGATCAGCGATCAAACGGGGCAACAGTTGGAGACTTCACCAAAACCATCAGTTGTCTCCACTTCGATTTCAAAAAAACCAGGAGGAAAAGAAACTCCACCTGCAGCATATGCCCGTCATGACTCGGTTGCACCGACTCGGGAAATATCAGTGGATAGAGGGATCTCGAAGGATGAAGCGCCATCGCAAGGTTCAGAAACTGCAGAAGAAAATCGCCCTGGTCGAATAAAAATCGAAAGAAATGTTCAGGCTTCCACAACTCGAGCCCGCAGAAAACCAATCCAAATGCCTGATAAACAGTCTAGACCTGATGTTACCAGAGAACCATGGGTTGGCCCCGCATTGATAAAAATCGGGAAAGCAATTGGTATAACCTTACAACGGGCTTGGCATTTCGTCAGTCAGATGATTAAACGAATGATGCCGGACGAATCAATGCCATCGATTTCAACATCGACAATGGCCATAATTGCCATTGCCGTCCCGGTCTTGGTTGTCGCAGTTGCAGCGACGGTTTATTTCAAGCGCGGTAGGGGAAATCTATACGAACAATATTACGCAGAAGCTCAGTATGCTGCTGAGGCCGCAATTCAACTTTCCGAACCTTCAGCTATACGCGGAGCCTGGAATGATGTCATTAACCATCTTGACCAGGCGGAGCAATACCAGGTCACAGAGGACTCCCAGGCAATGCGTGATTACGCCCTGAATGTACTTGACGGTCTTGATCTTGTGGTTCGTTTACCTTTTCAGCCAGCACTTGCAACCAGGTTGCCTGCTGATGCTTCCATTCACCGCATCGTAGTCACAGAGAGTGATAGCGTGATCTACCTGTTAAATGGAACCGATGGTCATGTTTACCGGGGAACTTTAACAGATCAAGGTTATGTAATCGACCAGGATTTCATCTGCGAGCCAGTACCTACCCCGTTGATCGTCGGCCCACTAGTAGATATCTTGCCCCTGCCTATAGAATCTGAAGATAAGGCAACATTGATGGGCATGGATGGAAATGGGAATTTAATGAAGTGTATTCCTGGTGGTAGTGCTCCTTTGGCATTCCAGATGCCCCCACCGGATATGCATTGGGGCACCCCACTGGCTTTTGAATCGACCAACCTTGGCTTATACGTCCTCGATCCAGTAACGAATGCAGTTTGGATTTTTTGGGTAAATGATGACTTTGGTGAACGCCCAATGCTTTTCTTTGATGAACAAATTCCACCGATGGGGGATGTGATTGACCTCACGATTAACCGGGATGAACTATATATGCTTCATCAGGATGGTCACCTGACAACCTGTGCCTATGGGAACCCAACGCATTGTGAGGATCCCGCAATGATGACAGACTTACGTTATGACAATACACGAACTCCGACCATCGATGATGTGATTTTCCAGGAAATCCAATTGACAAATCCACCAGACTCATCAATATTCTTGTTAGAACCGACAGGCCCCGCTATTTATCGTTTTACCCTACGGCTCAACTATCATACTCAATACCTTCCCTTGGAACATTTATCAGATGATCCAGCCACGGCTTTCGCTGTTAGTACCGGTCATCAAGTATTCCTTGCGATCGGCAACCAGGTTTACGTCGCCCCACTGCCTTAACAAATAGTCGAGGATTCAATAATTTCCTGGATACTTATTTAATTTTCTCTATTTATTGAAAGTTAACCAGGAGAGGTGGGAAGGAAATAAGTTGTCGATTAGGATTTAAGGTTCTGGTGGGAAAGTATGGGTTGGCCAGGGTGTATAGGTGTCTAGGATGGGTGTTTCTGTAGGGATTGGAGAAGGTGTGAGAGTGAGGGGTATGACCTCTGTGCCTTGAGGAGTGAATGGGATCAGTTCCGGGTTTTCGGTTGTGACCGAGAGTAGCGGTGGGTTCGTTAGACGCAGGATTCCATTATGGTAAAGCATGGAGCCCAAGGCTGCGATCACAATGATCAGAATACTGATGATTAGGAGAACATACCAGCGAAGCTTGCTTTTATAGTCTTTGACCTTGGCAGAATACAGTTTCTTGGTTTGGGTATAGGAATCAGGCATTTCCATGGTCACAATCGTGATGTTATCATGTCCCCCGCGCGTATTAGCAAGTTTGACCAAAGCTTCCACTGCTTGTTGGCTGGGATGGTTCTGCAGGATTTCCAATATCTCGTTATCATCAACCAGGTCGCTAAGTCCGTCACTGCACAATAACACTATTTCCCCAGGTTTTAATTTCAGCCCCTGGTTTCCTATTGCATCCTGGTCCGATTTTTCTGATCCCAATCGCAGGCGGAAATCCGGCTCCACGTTCCGCTGAGAACCCAGATAACGTCGGATGACATGTGCTTGGGGATGGTCTCTTGCCTCTTCTCGTTCGATAATGCCATGATCAATGGCTTCTTGAACCCAGGTATGGTCTGTTGTGAGTTGTTGGATCGAACGATTCTGAACCAGGTAGATGCGGGAATCACCCACAGAAGCTGTATAGAGACGATCTCCGATCACCCAAGCACAGGCGCAAGTAGAACCCATTCCATGTTGCTGTTTGTTTGCGTTAGACTGTCTGTTAATTTCTTGACCAGCCTGAATAATTGCAGATTCTAAAATTTTCAGGGGTCTGGCACCATCGCTTCCGGAGACAATCTTGGTGATAACATCTGTAGCAATTTTTGCCGCTACTTCCCCTGCATGATGTCCCCCAATCCCATCAGCCAGCACTGCGAGGACAGAGGGAGTTTTATCTGTTGGGCTTATCTGATGGAAAGAGACCGCATGGTTATCCTCATTATTTTTCCCACTCATCCCAGGATGTGATATGGATGCGATATACAGATGGGCAAAGTCTTTGTGGATCATTTCGGGGACTCCACAGGAAGGACTACGGGTTTTGGAATGAGATCTTTATTGGTAATTTTATAGCATAGTCCAATTCGACCAATATGGATGATATCTCCATGGTGAACGATTTCACCTCCTGAGGAAACTGGAATGAAATTCAACCAGGTTCCGGCAATTGAGTCTTCATCAAATAGAAGGCATGTCCCATCACTGCTGACGACCAACCTGGTGTGTAGGTTGCTAAGCGAATTATCATCCAGAGTTATTGAAGCCTTCGTTGAATCTTTCCCGAAAGTAGTTTCTCCCACTTTCACAGGGATTGGTCCGGGATTCTTTCCTGTACCGTTTGTCTCCAGATATTCCAGATAAGCAACTACTTTTGGTGAGGGGTGTTTTTTATCAGATCGTGAACGACGAGAAAGCAAAGTGATTCCCTTAGACGAGATTGAAAACAGACGTTTAGATTGTTTCGTTTTTTGTAAGTGGCTGTCAATGCTAGCACTCCCAGTGACAGGTTTGATCTTATTCTTACGTTTTCTTCTTTTGCGCTGGTTTCCAAATGCCCTGGGATGGATATGACCCTTCACGACCAGCACGAGTAATAAAACGCCTCCAGCTAACGCAGCAGCTGCTCCAGCGATGATTGGAGCATTATCAATGAGGGTGGAAATGATCCGTTGAGGGGACTGTTTTACGGTGATCTGAACACTTTGCTCGATGGTGGAGTTTCTCAAACCAAGAGAGTCGATGACCTCAACCTGCAGAATTTGCTGGCTGCTTGTTTCATAAGGGGTTAAGTCCCAGGTTAAGATGTTGAATGGTGGGGATGTTTTCTCGTCGATAACTTCTCCATTTCCATATAAGGTCGAACGAACCAGCGGCCTGGGTCGCCCATCAGGGAACTCAACCAGGATTTCCAACTTTTGGCTTGTAGGTGTATATTCATCAATATCGGAGAGAGTATCCGAGAGTGAAGCGTCATTCTCTCGAATGATTTCTATGGGTGGGGAGATTAAAATTGGATTAGGGGGGAGAACCTGCAGGTCAAAGTCATGACTCTCGCTGTCAATCTGTGTACCTTTAAGATTAACACGGGCGAATACTTGGTGAGGGTCACTGTTTCTTATTCCTGATTCGTAGATTAACGAATAAACATATCTTAATGGTTCCAGGTAGCTATCAACCTCCGGAACGACCTCTGTGCCTGAAAAGGCAAAGAATTTCCCCCCAGTCTGTGCAGCTAAATCAGCCAGTTGTTCAGCACCTTGGGAATTGAAGAACTCAGTCGATGAAACCATCCAAACATGAATCCTTATATTCTCCCGGGCTGCCATAGCAATGATGCTTTGAAGTGTCCCCGATGATGGAAGTTCGGGTGGTGGAGTCAAGAACAAGATCGAACATCCTCTAGCTGGCCGATTTTGAGGTTCGGAGGCGATTTCTATAGCTCGAATTAATACATCAAGGCTAGGCGTCGCAACCCTGAAATCAGCTTCAAAGTCCACGAACACACGTAGCCATTCTTCCCCCGAATTCAGGTGGAGTGATTCCAAGCCACCATTGGATAGGAAGCTTAGGTCGTCAAGGCTACCGGAGTGGTTATCTGCCCAGGTGCTCAAAGCGTTTCGTAGGGTATCAAAGCGGGAGATCCCGTTACTGTCTCGGATGGCAAAGGAGGAACCTTGGTTTAATGCAACGATAAATTGTGTGCCAACTTCTTCCTCTTGGAGTTCGGTCGCCCCAATTGATACATTGTCTTCGACAATGGTGATGTCCTCTGGGAGAATTCCATGAATGAAAGCACCATTGGAGTCGAATGCTTCCAGGTAGGCCCGTATATTTGGAAAATCATCTGTGATTGGTGGAGATAAGATTGCTCTATCAGCAGATTGCGCTGCTGCTGGGTAAAAAGCAAAACAGAGCAGAATCACGACCCACAAGAAACGCAGTCGGTGAGAAAACATGCCCAGATTCTAGCACAAAAGCAAGAAACCCGGTTTTCACTCAACCAGAATTAAAACCGGGTTTCTTTATGATTGGGATGATTGGGTTATTCTGATCCTTCAGAAGGGTATTCTGAAAGGGGGTCATTTTCCTCGTTTGGTTGTTCAAAAATTTCTGTTGCAGGAGGTTCATAATGAGTGATATCTAAATAGGTCAATGTCCAGGCAGTCTTAATAAATGCCTGCAGGATACCTCTTAGGATGACCAAAACAGGTACATAGGCTGCGCAACATAAGGCAGAAGCAATGATTCCTCCACTAAGGAAGAAATCAGAACCTGTGTTTACACTCCTCATCATTCCAACGATAAGGGGTAGTCCTATTGAAATCATCGGTAGGGCAAGAATGACACTTATGAGTCCCCCGCCTAAAAGCAGGATTAAGCCCATGATAATCAGGTTGCCGATGTTATCTCGGAGTATTTCCCAGCTGCGTTTAAGACCGTCCAGTATATTCAGATCTTCTACCACTATGGCAATGTTGACCTGTTCAAAGAGTACACTGACCAACCAACCAATTGGGATCAAAAGACAAATCAGGGGCACTAGGCATAACAAGCCAATACCAAGAGTAAAAATCGCAAAGGCAATTATCGGTATGATCAGGGAGAAGCCTAGGATAAACACTGCAATACCCGACAGGATATTGAATCCAAAGATCCGCCAAAAGAAAGGTTTCACGCTGTTAAACAATGTGCGAAATGTCATTCCAGAGGCAGATTCACCCTCGATCGTATCTTTGCCCTTGACTGTACCCTGTATTAATCCTACTCGTCCAATTGTCCTCAGGGCTGTAAAGATAAATATCAGGATCAGGGAGATAAGGATCGAACCGATAATCAAGGCTGCAATTTGCCAAGCTTGGATGCTTTCGAAGAAACTCTCGATATTGTTGAAGTAATTTTGCATTCCTGGTGGGAAGTCACCTTTACCGCCAGAATATTGAATGACGGCGTTAGCCCCATACCCACCGTTTCCCCCATTTCCTTGGCCACAGCTCGTGAAGATCCCGAAAATCCATAGGATCTTATATCTCCAGATTATTTTCCAGGCTTTTGATAGGATTTCACCAAAATTCATGTTTACACTCTCCTG
>CAZTJD010000051.1:0-17420 GCA_964613985.1 uncultured Anaerolineales bacterium | reverse complement strand
GATATAAACTCATTTCATTCATCACTCCCACTCGATTGTTGCTGGTGGTTTACTTGTGATGTCGTAGACTACCCGGTTGATGCCCTCAACCTTGTTGACAATACGGTTGGCGATCGTCGCCAGTACTTCGTGGGGGAGACGAGACCAGTCTGCTGTCATAAAATCTTCTGTGGTTACTGCCCGTAAAGCGACGCTTTCCTGGTAAGTACGCTGGTCGCCCATCACCCCGACAGAGCGGATGGGCAGAAGTACCGCGAAGGCCTGGGCAGAACCACTAGTTGCACCCGGCTTACCATTCATCGTCAATAAGCCAGCTGTATGGAGCTCTTCGCGAAGGATAGCATCTGCCTCTCGTAAACGTTCCAGACGTTCCCAGGTTACCTCGCCCAGGCAGCGGACCGCCAGACCTGGACCTGGAAAGGGTTGCCGCCAGACCAGTTTCGCAGGTAATCCTAAGGTTTCGCCAATCTTCCTGACCTCGTCTTTGAATAAATAACGTAAAGGTTCAACCAACTCGAATTCCATCTTTTCCGGAAGACCACCGACGTTGTGATGACTTTTTATCCGCTGTGCCTGTGACCGGTCCGGAGCGCTGGACTCAACCACGTCAGGATAAATTGTGCCCTGTACTAAAAACCGAGGTGAACCCAGTTTGCGAGCTTGTTTTTCGAAGATGCGGATAAATATCTCGCCGATGATCAGGCGCTTTTCTTCTGGGTCCGTAATCCCATTCAGCGCCTCCATAAAGTTTTCTACGGCATTCACGGGAATAAGTTGCACCCCCAGGTGTTCACGAAAGGTTTTAACGACCAATTCAGGCTCGTTTTTTCGTAACAAGCCGTTATCCACAAACACCGCTACAAGCTGATCGTTCACTGCCTGGTGTACCAGGGTGGTTGCGACTGTAGAATCCACTCCGCCGCTGACCGCTGATAGTACTCGTTCATCTCCCACCTGTTCCTGGATTCGGATTATTTGCTCTGCGATGATGAATTCTGGTGTCCAATCTGGTTGTGCATGGCAGACCTCAAGGGCAAATTTACGTATGATCTCTAAACCCATCGGGGTATGATGAACTTCAGGGTGAAACTGAACCCCATAATATCCTCGCTGCGGATCACCCATTGCGGCGAAAGGGGAGTTATCTGTCTTTGCCAGGGCGATAAATCCTGGAGGTAACGTTTCGATTCGGTCTCCATGGGACATCCATACCGGACCTCCATTGGAAGGAATCAGGGCGTTTGGTGTCAGTGTGGATAGTTGCGCCAAGCCAAACTCTCTTTCTCTTGAAGCCACCACCTGACCCCCCAGGGCATACGTCATAGCTTGCATACCGTAACAGATGCCGAGGATGGGGAGTCCGGATCGGAATACATATCCCGGCACCTGGGGAGCGTGGTCCTTATAAATCGCGTTTGGACCTCCAGAAAGGATGAATCCGCTTGGATTTCGAAGTTCTATCTCGTCTTGATGGGTATCCCAGGGGATGAGTTCACTATAGACCTGGTTTTCCCTAACCCGTCGTGCTATCAGTTGTGAATATTGGGAGCCAAAATCAATGACAATGATCGCGTTTTGTCGGTTCATGGTTCCCTAAACAAGATCTCATCGCCATCCATAGATTGGATCGCTGCTAGAGAGATAACCGGGACGGCAAGTGGTTTGAGTACTTCGCGGCCTCCTTCGAAGCATTTCTCGATCAATGCCCCAATACCAACCACAACAGCTCCAGCAGCCTCAGCCAATCGTACCAGGCCTAGGATGGTTGCTGCCGTAGCAAGGAAATCATCGATGATCAGGACTCGTTCCCCACCTGCCAGATATTCAGGAGAGATGATCAGTTCCACAATACGCCCTTTTGTGTGGGATGGTGCCAGGGTGAGGAATACCTGGTCGGGCATAGTGATTGGTTTGTGTTTACGGGCATAGACAACAGGCAGGTTCATATGCAATCCAGTAGCTACTGCGGGAGCGATGCCTGAAATTTCCGCTGTTAATATTTTTGTGGCACCAATATCTTTGAATTGTCTGGCAAATTCTACCCCGGCCTCATTCATCAGAACCGGGTCAACCTGGTGGTTTATGAAACCGTCTACTTTTAATATCCCCCCTCCCAGGTTTTTACCATCGCTTAATATTCTATCTTTCAGTGTTTGCATCGGTCCTCGTATAGAATGTCTGAAGATTGTTGATTTATGAACAAAGCGGTCTGTTATGATGAAACATAGACCGTATCCGAATCTGATGCTCATTTTACAATGGGAAGGATCAAAGGGGTAGGGAGTTGTGTTAGAATCAGCCGCTGTATGATGACGCATGAATTCTCATCGATTATTCTGGCTTCCGCCTCACCACGGCGTAAAGAGCTGTTTGCCCTTCTGGGATTCAATTTCCATGTGGTACCAGCGGATGTAGAAGAAACTGTACTTTCTTGTGAAAGTGCACCTGATTATGTCCTTCGGTTGGCGACGCAGAAAGCGCTGTGTGTTGCTGCTCAGCAGGATCCTAAAACCCTCATCGTGGCGGCAGATACCACTGTTGTGCAGCATGGACAGATCTTGGGCAAACCTACTGATAAAGGTGATGCAAAACGGATGCTTGGTCAACTTCGAGGAAACCTGCACAAAGTCTATTCTGGGATCGCGGTTTCGGGGAATGGTGAAACGGTCTCGGACTTGTGTGTGACAGATGTGCCAATGAGGTCTTATTCTGACCAGGAGATGCAAGCGTACATCGATTCCGGAGACCCCTTCGATAAGGCTGGCGCTTATGCCATCCAACATGCCGGCTTTCATCCGGTTGAGTATCTATGTGGTTGTTTTGCTAACGTGATGGGATTGCCTCTCTGTCATTTAACTCGCAGCCTGCGTGAGCTGGGTATGTCGATAAATCAAAATATACCTCAGGCTTGTCAAGATCATCTCGATTATGTCTGTCTCGTTTCTGATTCGATCTTATAAGGAATTCTCATTTTCTTTTAGAATTACGAATTTATAATCAACTTATGAGTAGAAAAAGATCAGATAGTTTCCATTCATGTTTATCCTTTTTCGGGACCTTGAAAATCTGACAGGTTTTCAAGGTCGGGGCTGAAGTATGTCGACTTAAGCGAATGCTGTTGTTAATTTCAAACCTTAAAGAAGTTAGAAAGTGTGTCCTGTGAGTATCCACTCAATATGAAAATTTCGAAAATCTTGTGTTGGTGCCTTTACTGTTTTTTCTTATGGTTGTTTGTTCGTTGTGATAAGCCGGCTGAACTCCCTACGGAATCACCCACCTTAGTACAATCCCAGGCGACAGCATCGGTGATAAGTTCTCCAACGGCGATTCCATCAACACTGACCCCAGTTCCGGACCCGGAGGATGCGATTCTGGCTTATCTACAAGCCTGGCAAGCAGAAGATTACGGCGCTATGTACAGGATGCTTACTCCTATCAGCAAGGACGCAATCTCGGAAGAAGACTTCACACAGCGTTACAAGCAGGTGATGGCAGAGGCGGCGATCGGTAAGGTTGATTATGAGATCTTATCTTCTTTCATTCGCAACGACACCAGCGCGGAAGCCAGTTTCCGCGTCATTCTAAATAGTGTCCTGGTCGGAGAAATTCGGCGGGACACGGTGATGAACCTCAGCCTGGAGCAGGGAAGGTGGCAAGTTCAATGGACAGATGCCTTGATCTTATCTGAATTGGCAGGTGGGAATTATCTGTGGTTAGACCGCCAGATCCCTTCTCGTGCCAATATCTATGATCGTAAGGGTTCAGCAATTGTGGCTTATGCTGAGGCTGTTTCTGTCGCCCTAATCCCCAATCAGATGGAGCCTGGCACGGAAGGTGATATGCTAAAGGATCTGCAATACATCACTGGCTTGCATCCTGACTCAATTTTGTATAGGTATTATGATTTCCCCCCTGGGGCTGATTGGTTGGTCTATCTGGGCGAAGTACCACGAGCACGAGTAGATGAATTTTATGATGTGACCAATGGCTATAATTTCAATGGTTTGTTGATGTATCCTTTCGAATCCAGGTTCTATTTCAACAATGGCATTGCCCCTCAGACCATTGGTTATGTTAGTGTTATTCAAGCGGAAGAAGAAGAAGAATTTTTACGGAAAGGATACAACCGGGATGAGAAAGTAGGGCGTCAGGGAATTGAGAAATGGGGTGATCCTTATCTGGGAGGGAAGCGTGGTGGGACCTTGTACGTGGTTGGCCCCGATGATCAGGTAGTCACCCAGCTTGCGGATGTCCCGGCAGAACCAGCGCAGGCTATTCAGACCACGTTGGATTCTAATCTGCAGCTCGCGGTCCAAAACATGCTCCAAAAATTTTATGGAGCTGTCGTAGTTCTTGAAGTGGACACGGGTAGAGTCTTGGCAATGGCTTCTTCCCCTCACTTTGATCCAAATGCCTTTGAAGCCGCGAACGCGAATTCGCGCTATCAACTTGAAGATATCTATGATCCATATGGTGGCTTACCGCTGTATAACCGCGCTACACAGGGACAGTACGCTCTGGGATCAGTATTCAAGATCATCACCATGGCAGCTGCTTTGGAGAGTGGCGTATACCAACCAAATACTATTTATGAGTGTGGCTATGATTTCACTGAGATTGCGGGAATCCCCCCTCGCCATGATTGGACCTGGGATCATTGCCAGGAGGAATTAGCGGTCAATGGGGAATGTCGGACAATGCCCAGCGGTACGCTAAATCTGGTGGAAGGACTGATGCGTTCCTGCAATCCTTATTTCTGGCATATCGGTTTAGACCTCTATCGCCAAGGGATGACGCAAGCAATTTCGGAGATGGCACGTGGTTTTGGTTTGGGAAGTCCAACCGGGATTGAAGGTGTTGACGAAGAAGATGGTAACATCCCTGATCCAGAGGATGAAGTAGAAGCGATTAACCTGGCGATCGGGCAAGGAGACACTCTTGTTACACCATTGCAAGTTGCTCAATTTATTGCTGCCATCGCAAACGGTGGCACCATTTATCAACCCCAATTGATCGAGGGTATCTCACCTCCCAATGGAGAACCGACCTACACATTTCAACCAATTGTCAAAAGGGAGCTTCCCATCAGTGTCGAAACGCTGGATGCTATCCAGCGCGGTATGCGTGCCGTGGTGGAAAATGTTCGCGGCACTGCTGCCTGGGTGCTGTCCAGTT
The DNA here is from genome assembly GCA_964613985.1 of uncultured Anaerolineales bacterium. GTDB lineage: Bacteria > Chloroflexota > Anaerolineae > Anaerolineales > UBA11858 > CAZTJD01. The sequence continues at coordinate 12,245 of CAZTJD010000051.1, read as the reverse complement.
ATAGCCAGAATTCATATGCGATGTCGGGCAAAACTGGTACAGCTGAGACGGGTTACCAGGAATCTAATGCCTGGTTTGCCGGGTATACTCGTGAGAATAGAGAGAATAAATCGGATATAGCTATTGCCATCATTGCCGAACATGCCGGGGAAGGATCGGACATCTGCGCCCCGATCTTCAGAGGCATTGTTCAGTATTATTTTGAAGGAAAACGTACTTATTCCTTGCCTTGGGAGTCCTATGTCGGTGTGCTTGCCCTTCCAGAAGTGGAAGAACAAATTAATGAATAAATCGTGGTTTTTACTAAATCCATTACAACTCCAGGTTGTGGTGTTGCTGCTGGGGATGGTTGCTGACGCGAGTTGAAAAGATTGAATTAAATCAGAGGAGGTTTATCTGGCTTCACAAGGTTTCCTTAAAGGTCTAATTGTTAAATCCCAATCCGGTTTTTATGATGTGGAGACGGAGCAGGGGATCATTGTCTGCAGGCTGCGCGGCAGGTTGAAACAAGGTCGTCGGGAAGGGGATATTGCTGCAGTAGGGGATTGGGTAAAAATTAACTTAACCGAAAACGGTACTGGGATGATAGAAGAAATCGAAAGGCGCCAACGCATGTTTTCCAGGATGGCACCGACCCCAAAGGGAGAATACCAACAGATCATCATTGCCAACCAGGATCAGACGGTGATCGTTTTCTCCTGCACAGAACCAGACCCTAACTTACGTATGTTGGATCGTTTCCTGATCGTCGCTGAAGAGGCGCGAACACCTTCGATTATCGTTTTCAACAAGGTTGACCTGGTTGGGATTCGCGAGGCCAAGGATCTTTATAATCATTACGAGACCATAGGTTACCGTGTCCTCTATACTTCTGCTGAAACAGGGATCGGCCTTGATGAGCTTAAAAAAGCCTTGCTTGGAAAAATCTCAGTCCTCGCCGGCCCATCTGGTGTAGGGAAATCCAGCTTGTTGAATGCGATCCAACCAGGCTTGGGTCTTGCTGTTCGGGACGTCAGCAAATCTACCCGTAAAGGTCGGCACACAACCGTGGTCCGCCAGATGTTTGCCTTGGATGGTGGCGGATACGTCGCTGATACACCAGGTTTAAAAGCACTGGCTTTGTGGGATATTGAACCGGAAGAGGTCGATGGTTATTTCCCTGAGATTCGGGACCTGGTTGCTGATTGCCAGTTTAGCAATTGCATGCATTTACATGAACCGGGCTGTGCAGTGATTGCTGCCGTCGAAGCAGGGGAAATCCCGTATGAACGGTATGAGTCCTACATAAGATTACGATTGGGTGAAGAGGAATTTGGATATTAGAAAATATCCAGCGAATTCTATGCTTTGTAGGAATAATTATGGTATGATTGTAATGTTAATAGGAACTTATAAATCCAGGAAATCGGCAGCATATTTATCGATCACGACTATTAGACCATTAAACATGAAACATTAATTTGTCATCGTTGATGGGACGAAGCGGGATGAAGGATCTATGTCATCGGGTGCGAGATTCTGTGATCAACTCTGAATGACAATCCTTATATTGATGTTTGACGGACCACTAGGAGAGAAAAAACCAGATTGATTGAATACTGTGATATAAAGCACATCCTAGTAGACTGTCCATCGTCATTCTTAATAATGTTATTCTGAAGTAGCGCTCTTTGCTACTGAAGAATCTCTAGTGCTATGTGAGAGATGCTTCGTTTCACTCATTTTGACGAATAGAAGATTCATGATGGACAGACTACTAGTTATATTCAATCCAGTCAAATATTTTAGTTTAGATAATGATAATATTCCTCCTACCAATACCATACACATCAAAGAGATCTCGAGGTTGAAATAAATTGGAAGAAAAACCAGTCATTCTTGAAATTAAAAACTTAGAAACGCATTTCGATACCGAAGATGGCATAGTACATGCTGTCAATGGAATATCCTTTTCTTTGAAAGAGGGAGAAACACTTGGAATAGTAGGGGAAAGTGGTTGTGGTAAAAGTGTTTCCATGTTGTCCGTTATGGGTTTATTGCCCCAACCTCCTGCACGGATAGAAGCTGATACCATCAAACTTTTTGATCAAAACATACTTGGGTTAAGTGAAGATGAAATGCGCAGTATCCGTGGTAGTCAGATCGCGATGATCTTCCAGGATCCCATGACCTTTTTAAACCCAGTTTTAACTGTCGGTTTCCAAATCAAAGAGCCAATGCGTATTCATCTTGGTTTGAGTGATGAAGAAGCGCACGAACGAGCTGGAGAAATGTTGCAGATGGTTGGAATACCGGAAGCAGAACAACGCTTGGATGACTACCCTCACCAATTTTCTGGTGGTATGCGGCAGCGTGCAATGATCGCAATGGCGTTGTCGTGCAATCCGCCTCTGCTGATAGCGGATGAACCCACTACAGCTTTGGATGTTACCATTCAGGCCCAGATTATAGATCTGGTCAAGCAGCTACGGGATAAATTAGGACAAAGTCTCATTTGGATCACTCATGACCTGGGAATTGTGGCAGGTCTAGCCCAGCGGGTTGCTGTTATGTACGCTGGGTATTTTGTAGAAGTTGGGGATGTCAAAGATATCTATGGCAATCCCCATCATCCTTACACTGTCGGGCTATTAGGCTCCTTACCTAAAATGGAAGATGCTCGTGGTAAGAAATTGTTCTCGATTAAAGGTGAACCACCAGACTTAATTGGCAGGCAAGTTGGGTGTCCATTTTACCCTCGATGTAACTTCGCCCTTGAACGTTGTAGAATGGAGAATCCATCATTAGAACTCTTAAACCCGAGACATATGGTAGCATGTTGGGAAAAAGAAAATGTGGGTAAGATACAATGACCTCATCATCAGATAAAATCCTCAGTGTCAAGAACTTAAAGATGTATTTCCCAATCCGAAGAGGGGTTTTTCAACGTCATGTTTCCGACGTAAAAGCAGTTGATAATGTTAGTTTTGATGTCTTTCGAGGGGAGACCTTAGGGTTGGTCGGGGAAAGTGGCTGTGGTAAAACCACCACAGGACGTGCAATCATCAGGCTTTACGAACCTACTTCGGGGGAAGTTACCTTTAATGGCAAAAACATGGCAGCGCTTAAAGGCGGAGAATTGCGCAGAATGCGGCGAAGCATGCAAATGATCTTTCAGGATCCCTATGCTTCGCTTAACCCACGAATGAGTGTCCGGGCAATCGTTGGTGAACCCTTGGAGGTACACCAAATCGTTTCCGGAAGAGAGCGGAACGATCGAATTGGAGAGTTGCTTCAGCTGGTAGGCTTGAATCCTGGCATGATGACCCGTTATCCACATGAATTTTCCGGTGGTCAGAGGCAGCGTATCGGCTTGGCTCGATCTCTGGCACTTAATCCAGAGATGATCATTTGTGATGAGCCGATTTCTGCCCTCGATGTGTCGATTCAAGCTCAGGTTGTGAATTTGTTAGAAGAACTACAACAACGATTAGGCCTCACTTATATATTTATCGCCCATGACCTGAGCATGGTGCACCACATCAGTAATCGTGTAGCTGTCATGTATCTAGGCAAGATTGTTGAGTTAACAGACCGGGATACCTTGTATGCAGATCCCTTGCATCCTTATACCCAGGCATTACTTTCTGCTGTACCAGTTCCTGATCCTGTTGTTGAGGAAACTCGCCAAAGGATCCTGCTCCAGGGTGACTTGCCGAGTCCCGCCAATCCACCCAAGGGCTGTAATTTCAACACACGCTGCCCGAAAGCATTTGAACCATGTTTTGAAGCAGAGCCTGAGTTTATAGAGATCTCTTCAGGGCATTACTGTGCCTGCTATCTGGTAAAACCATAAATTACAGGAGAGTTAAAGTTCCCTTGCAATGATCAACTGAATGAGACTTGGATTTCCAATGTACCTCTAAACAACTAAAAAATAATTCCCCACCATAAATAAATATGTCTTTCGTATAATTTTACTTGGACGAGACCTTAAGGTGGGAGAAGGTAACAACCCACTGAATCCTAGTCGTCTGTTCCAATAGGTCTTGTTCCAAACAAAGGAGGTGGTTATATTCGAAGAGTTAGAAGAAAAAGTGAATGGATTTTGACATCTTATTTTTTGAGGAAAGAGTTAAGGAGAAAATCTATATGAACAAGAAAATTCTAGTTATTATCGGTGCGCTTTTGGTAGCAGGTCTGATCCTGGTATCTTGCGCTACACCTGAGACTGTCGAGGTTGTCAAGACCGTCGTAGTTACTCAGGAAATTGAAGGCGAAGTCGTGGAAGTGATTGTGACCGAAGTCGTTGAGGTTGAGGTCACACCGGTTCCTGAAGAACCAGAGGCTGTATCATTTGTTCCCGCTGATCCGGAAACCTTGTATGACATCGTTGGCGCTGGGGACACGGATACTTTGGATCCAGCCTGGAACTATGAAAATGCTGGTGACCAGATCATCCTGAACGTTTATGAACAGCTTGTGACCTATGACGGCGCTAGTGCCACATCCTTTGTTCCTGCCCTGGCAATGGATTGGACGATCTCTGAGGATGGTTTGACCTATGTCTTCAACATCCGAGAGGGTATTAAATTCCATGAAGGTCAGGATCTTACACCGGATGATGTGGCTTACTCCCTGCAGCGAGGCATCCTCCAGGGTGGTGGGTGGTCACCCCAGTGGCTGTACACAGAACCGTTCTTCGGGACAGGCGTTTACGATATAGCCGAACTGGTCGATGAAACCGGCGCTTTGGATGATGATGCCGAAGGCCTTCAAGCTGCGGATCCCGCACTGCTGCTAGCTGCTTGTGAGCGGGTTACTGGTGCAATTGTCGCAGATGATGCTGCTGGAACTGTCACTTTGCAGCTAATCCAACCCTGGGGTCCACTAATCGCTACCCTCGCTCAAAGCTGGGGTTCTATCATTGATAAAGATTGGGGGATCGAACACGGTACCTGGGATGGCGACTGCGCCAACTGGCAGAACTTCTACGGTGTGTCTTCTGAGACTGCACCGTTGCGAGATGTTATGAACGGTACCGGGGCCTTAATGTTTGACCACTGGACACCCGGTGAGGAGACCGTCCTGGTCGCCAATCCCAACTACTGGCGTGTAGAACAAAATGTTCCTGTTTTTGAAGGTGGTCCGACTGGGGCTTCAATCGATCGTGTGGTCGTCAAGCTGGTCAATGAGTGGGGCACCCGCTTCGCGATGCTGCAAGCTGGGGATGCCGACTTTGCTTATGTGCCAACCCAGAATGTCAGCCAGGTTGATCCCATGGTAGGCGAACTCTGTGAGTGGGATGTAGCTGCAGCTGCTTTTACCTGTGGCCCTACTGAAAATCCCAATGGCCCATTGCGCCTGTTCAAAGGCATGCCTACTGTCTCCCGTACAGATGCCATGTTCATCTTCGATATCAATGTCGAGGGTGGCAATCCTTATGTGGGCAGTGGTCAGCTCGATGGGAACGGCATTCCACCAGACTTCTTCTCCGATATCCATGTCCGCAAAGCCTTCAACTACTGCTTCGACTGGGAGGCTTTCATCCAGGATGCTCTCGAAGGGGAAGCTGTTCAGAATGTTGGTTACTTGATCCCAGGTATGATTGGTTATGAACCTGATGGTCCAGTCTACTCCTTTGATTTGGATAAGTGTGCTGAGGAATTAACCCTAGCCTGGGATGGGCAGGTTGCTGAAAAAGGTTTCCGTATGCAGGTTGCCTACAATACGGGGAATGTGACTCGCCAGACTATTGCTGAAATCTTACAGACCAACCTCTCGACTGTTGATGAGAAATACCAGGTTGAGATCATCGGTTTGCCCTGGCCTAGCTTCCTGGCAGCAATCCGTGCCTCTACGCTTCCTTTGTATATCAGTGGTTGGATCGAGGACATTCACGACCCGCACAACTGGGCGCAGCCTTTCCTTGTGGGTACCTATGCTGCCCGCCAGAATCTACCTCAAGAGATGGTGGATGAATTCCAGGTCTTGATCAACGAGGGTGTAGGTGCAACAACTGACGAAGCACGAGCTGGATATTACAAGCAACTAACAGCGTTGGATTACGAATACGCTATTGCCATCCGTCTCGCGGTTCAAACTGCTCGGCATTATGAGCCACGTTGGATGTCGGGTTGGTATTACAATCCTATTTATGGTACAGGCAGTCACTACTTTACGATGGATAAAGGAACCTATACACCATAAACTTAATATCAAGAGAGAGCCTTATGGCTCTCTCTTGCTGTGATTTTAAAAAGAGGGGTGGGTCGTACTTGATAAATGTACAATCCACCCCAATTCTTAAACCATATTTTCATGATTCGACCAAGGTTTGCGAGGTTTGAATGGTAAATTATATTATCCGGCGTTTACTGCTCGTTCCTGTGATCTTGTTTGGCGTTACCATCCTGATTTTTGGGATGCTGCAGTTCCTGTCACCGGTTGAACGTTCTGCTTTATACGTTCGTGATGTGCCAAGGAACGAGCGTGCCCTTGAAGGCGTGATCCGGTTGTATGGATTAGATCAGCCTATCCCAGTCCAGTATTGGAAATGGTTGGTTGGCACGAAAGACCCCCGCACCGGGGAAATCCGTGGCGGGATCTTACGGGGTGATTTTGGTTATTCTCGCACAGCCTCTCAGCCGGTCAGCGATCTCATTCTACGGCGATTCCCGGCAACCCTTGAACTTACCCTTTGGGCAATCATCCCGGTTGCGACAGGGGGGATCATCCTGGGTGTAATTGCCGCAGTGAATCACAACAATGTGATTGACCATGTTGCTCGGATTTTTGGAATAGTAGGATGGTCTTTCCCGGATTTTGTTTTGGGATTGTTATTGTTGATGTTCTTTTATGCCAACCTTCAATGGTTGCCCCCTGGTCGTGTTACAGACTGGGCAAACCAGGTGATCATGTCTGGTGAATTTCGGAATTATACGAATTTAAATACGATTGATGCAATACTAAATTTACGGCTTGATATTTTTTGGGATGCCCTTAAACATTTAATCATGCCTGTGATCACCCTGGCATATTTGTGGTGGGCATTACAGATGCGTGTAACTCGCTCTTCGATGCTGGAAACCCTACGGCAGGATTATATAACGACTGCTCGCTCCAAGGGGGTCGCTGAACGGACGGTGATTAACCGCCATGCCTTACCCAATGCCTTGATGCCTGTGGTGACATTGATGGGGGGGACGGTAGTCGGGTTGCTGGGCGGGGTGGTTATCGTGGAAGTAGTTTTTACCTATCCCGGTATGGGATCTGCCTTTGCTGCGGCAGCGACCCAGCTGGATGTAATCACGATTTTAGCATTTACCCTGTTAAATAGTTTAATTATGGTTGTCGCTTACGTAGTTATTGATGTCCTTTATGCCTATATTGATCCCCGAGTGCGCCTGGATTAATCTTTGAGGAGATTTTCAAAACAATGACGGATGAATTAGAACAAATTGGGAAGATAGAAGCTGGGTGGTGGGAACGGAAATTAGGTACGGATTTATACCGGGTCATTAAAGGTTTGGTCACCAATCCAGTTTCTTTGGCTGGTATTATCTTGCTTTCTTTTTTTATATTTATTGCGATTGCAGCACCAAAAATTGCCCCACCTTTGAATCCGAATGACTCCTACCAGATTCCCAGGGATGGCTACAGCCAGGTCCCCAAACCGCCGGGGACTGAATGGAAAGTTCGTCAGCCACCTTTACCCTCATGGTGGAAGACTATTATGGGAACAGATAAGTGGATCCACCTCATGGGAACGGCTAGCGGTCAATGGGATATTTTTTATGGTGTTATATGGGGTACTCGTACAGCGATTTTAGTAGGTTTGACAATTACAACCGTTGTTGCCATTGTAGGCGTTTTTATTGGATCGATCTCAGCCTACTATGGAGGCTGGGTGGATATGTTATTGATGCGGGTGACTGAAATTTTTATCGCCTTTCCTTTTCTTCCAGCTGCGATGACTCTTTCTGCCATCCTCACCCCAGTGATTGGACGTGGGATAATTCCTCCCATGATCGCTTTAATGGTTTTTGGTTGGACCGGTTTTGCTCGCTTGTTAAGGAGTGATGTACTCTCGATCAGGCAGCGAGAATATATCCTTGCCGCTAAAGTGGTCGGTGTTAGCGATGCCCGGATTATGTTCCGTCATATCTTGCCTAACGCAATTTATCCAACCCTGGTATTGGCTTCCATGAATATTGGTAGCTATGTGATCACCTTTGCAGCACTGAGCTTCCTGGGTATTGGTGCTGAAGTAGGTTATGCAGATTGGGGTCAACTTTTATCTTTCGCCCGAGATTGGATGACCCAACTCGGAACCTACTGGTATATAATTATTTATCCTGGTGTTACCCTGATCCTGTTTGTCTTAGCCTGGAACCTGGTCGGTGATGCCTTGCGGGATGTTCTTGATCCACGCCTTCACGGCACCCGGTAGTGAGAACATTTAATTCTTTGAAACGCTCCTCATCCATAATGGGGGGCGTTTTTTTAGGTAACTAGGTAACATGGAAGTAGATAAATGAACATCCGAGAAAAAATGTGCAACTCGATTGTTTGAGGCTTTTGAAAATGAAAAATCAAGCAAACAGATTCCTATTCTCAAAATTATCCATTTGCCTCGGGAAATTTTTTGGGGAATAAGGGCTTAGATTATGCGCTGGTGAGTGATGTTTATGGAAATGAACTTTCCGTTTTGCTATTCGGTATATCTTTTACCTGGGTAGCATAGTATTATGGAATTTAAACAGGTAGGTGGATAAAATGGATGGATCATCCTTACGGCGATTGAATTTAATTTCGAGCTTGTTGTTTGGTGTTTTTTATGCCATTGGCTTTTCCTTGATGACCTGGGGTTACGATGGTTTGACTCTACATGATTATGGAGATTTGGCACCATGGGATAAGCTATTGCTTGGTCTTCCTATTATGCTGCTGATTGGATTGCTTGCTGGATGGTTGGGAGCATCAACCTCTTCCACGCTTGTCCCAATGCTGGTATGGGGGGTTGCCGGGTGTGGAGTGGGTTTGTTGGTGGGGCATATTCCATTTGAAGGAATAAACCTGATCACCTGGCTAAGAGAGCCTCGTCTTTGGGGTGAAATTATCTATAATTTTGGACAAGCGGCGCATGTCCGAACCATTCTCATTACGATTGTGATAACGATTTTAGGTTTTTTCATTGGTGGTATTAAAAATACTGCCATTCATTGGTCTTGGGATCAGGTAACGAAAAATCAGCGTCTAAGCTGGAAATCGCTCTTTGTTTTATGGGTCTCCTTACCCATTGCCTTTCTCCAGGCTGGTGCTGCACATTTATTCATGTATCAACCACTGCGAGAACCCCAACGGGCAATCGCCGAGACAATCAAAATCATATTGCAAGAAGAAGAATTAAGTTCGGACAGCCAGAAAGTCGGTTTAAGGAGTTTACAGCCATACCTAGAATATATAACCTCAAATTACATAACTCATCTTGTTGGATTTAGCAAGAATACTGAAAGTTGGTATTCTGGATATATAGACTTGGAGGTTAATTCGAAACTAATATTACGCTGTGTTACAGTTGGCGATCGTGTTGTCTATTGCGACAACCACTCCGACCGTTTAAATAGCTGGGTTGGGGATTTAGTATCTGCAGGATTAACCGGGGAGCAACCATGGCTGCAGGATCCAATGAAACCATTATTCGTAAACGAAGGGGTCATTTCCTGGCTGGGAAGTATGCAATCTCATCTAAGCGAGACATATGAAATTAAAATCGATCGCATTATTCGAGGTGCTTATTTTATTGTTATCCTTTTCCATCAGGATTTTTCGGTTCAGTGCCGCTTCCATGGGGTCGAACCTGTTGTCGTAGATGAGTGTGTAATTGGACCATCGTCGATGCAAACCAGTTTACCTGGGTATTGAAAGCAATAACAAAACGATAGGACTATTAAATGAGCCCAACACTAAAATTCATCCTAAGGCGTCTTACCACGATTCCTATCACCTTATTTGTGATTACTGCTTTTATATATGGTGTTACCATGCTGGTTCCGGCAGAAACCCGCGCCGAGCTATATATGCCTAAAGGCGAATCAAATAATCCTCATTTAAATTCAGAAGTATTGCGTACTCAAATCATCGAACAACATGGCTTGAATGATCCTTATCCAATCCAGTATTTCCGCTGGATGACTGAACTTCTCAAAGGCAACTGGGGTTGGAGTCCAGGTATGCGTGGTGATGTGTTGGATGCTTTTCTTGCTCGTACTCCGTTGACCGCTGAGTTGACCCTGTTTTCCGTTTTTTTATTGATCCCTTTAGGCATTGGCAGTGGTGTGATCGCGTCTTTAAAGCAGAATAAGCCGATAGACCTGGGTTTCCGGATGTTAGCATTTTCAGCTACATCCATTCCCCCATTTATTCTAGGTTTGGTGTTGTTGAGTGTTTTTTATGCTTTGCTTAACTGGTTTCCTCCTGGACGACTAAGTATCATGACTGCTCTTGAACTTGATACTTCAAGTTTCCAGGATTACACCGGTCTTCTGACTCTAGATGGGATATTGAATGGGCGTTTAGATATAAGCATTGAAGCGCTACGGCACCTGGTCTTACCTGCAATAACCTTGAGTTTTTACCATTGGGCAACCCTTGGACGAGTGACTAGAGCACAGATGATTGATGAAATGACCAAAGATTATATAATTACAGCCAGGGGGAAAGGGCTTCCTAATATAATTATTGTCTGGGTACATATTCTCAAAAATGTATTGGTCCCAGCTCTGAACAGTACTGCCCTTTCAGCGGCATCTCTGATCATGGGGGTCTTTGTTGTTGAAGTGATATTTGGACTGCACGGTGTCTCTGAGATGATAACCGGGGCGATGGCATTTATTCCTGATACACCAATTGCCATGGGATTTGCAGTTTATAGTGTTTTACTGGTTCTACCAGTAATGTTTATTCTCGATATCCTCACCGGAGTTGCAGACCCGCGCATTCGTGAAGAGATGTCTGAATTATGAAAACAATAACGCGGTTTCTTTCCCACTGGCAAAACTATATCGCGCTTTTAGTTATCGTTTTTTTCCTAGAGGTAGCTGTATTTACCCCGATTTTAGCGCCACCATTAGACTCAGAGAATCCAGACTATTACCGATTACCTCAGGGGATACGAGCAACATCTCTTAAGGCACCACGTCCACCAGCAGAAGGTTTGCCCTTAGGTACAGCACCAGGTGGATATGATATTTATTACTCCTTGATTTGGGGAGTTCGACCGGCATTACGATTTGGTTTGATGGGGGCAATGATCACTGGTATATTTGGGATCATACTTGGCGCATTGAGTGGGTATGTCGGTGGCTGGTTAAATCGCATCACCTTGCGGATAACAGATGCATTTCTTTCCTTCCCGGTCATCGCAGGCGTATTCTTGTTTAATGAAATCCTGCGACCAGCGTATTATCGAACCATTCGGGGTAGCATTCAGGATGCCCTTTTTAATTTTGGTCCTGTTCTACTAGCTTTGATCTTATTTTCCTGGATGCCATATACGCGAATCATCAACGCCAATATTACTCGAATGAAACAGGTTGAATACCTGTTGGCTGCTAAAACGATCGGCGTCGGCCACATGCGGATCATTTTTCGGCATATCCTTCCAAATGTGGTCGCCCCAGCTATTGTCCTGATAGCCCGGGATATCGGGGCCATGGTCATGTTGGAAGCGACTTTCACTTTTATTGGCATGGGGGGGACGATTCCCTGGGGAGTCCTTCTGGCTTCAGGCCGTGATTGGATCATTGGGCCTGGAGGTAACCCTTTGGTCTATTGGTGGGTTTTCATTCCAGCTACCCTGGTACTCATCTTATTTGGGATGGGATGGAATTTACTTGGGGATGGTCTTAATGATGCCCTGGATCCTCGCCAGGTATAATATTGTTCCTGGTTTGTCTATTCGACTTCTGTAATGGTTTCTTGTAATAAAATTATTAGTGACTTACCATGATGAAACTGTGATTTGTCAAACTGAAGCCATTCTTAAAAAGCTGAAAGGAAATTACGCATCTCTGACGAATAAGTCAGTGTTTCTTCGCTTCAGTATTAAGAAACATTGCAATGCCATTGTGAGAAAATCCACAACGGAAAGCGTCGTTCTTTCAAAAGGAAACCAACCTGAACCTGTCACTGCGAGCCGCTCTTGCGAAGCAGCCTCCTCTTTGGACTGGAGATCGCTTTGTCGCGAAGGACTCTCCTCGCGA